>NZ_AULM01000029.1 GCF_000422285.1 Desulfatiglans anilini DSM 4660 | reverse complement strand
CCCAAAGCCAGAATAATTCGACATCCGACCCCCTCTAGTCAAGCGTTTGTGAAAAATACGGCCCCTTCCCGACAGCATATTCTGCCAACCAACAACGGATGGTTGCGAGATGATGGCTTGGCCCATCAGAAGCTTGCCGATGCAGTGTGCTTTGGAGGAAACAGGCTGCGCCGCTCTCAAACTTTACAGTGTCCTTGGCGGGTTGATCACCGGTTATCTCTTATCACTCCCTGCCGGTTTGTTGACCAGAGAGCACTTTCATATGATTGACGCTGTACCGTGGCTGGCATTGCCTTCAACGAAAGGGATGCTGGACATCACTTTCAAGTGGTCACTGGTCCCAATCTTTGCTATCGTCTCTATTACCGGAGCGCTCAAGTCATTCGGCAATCTCATCATGTGTGAAAAAGTCAATGACACGGAATGGACGCAACCTGATACGAAGCGCATCGGCAACGGGCTTGTGGCGGATGCCTGCTGCGCAACGGTCTCGGGTCTGCTGGGAGGAATGGCTTCAGACACCTCAGCAAGCAATGTAGCCTTCAGCGCCGCATCAGGTGCTACCAGCCGCTACATCGGGTACATGGCTGGTGCGCTCTTCATCATCTTCGGTTTCTTTCCGAAGATAACCGGGGTTCTTTCACTCATGCCGATGCCGGTGATGGGGGCCATCCTGATTTTTGTCACCTGTTTCATGATCATTTCAGGGATTCAGATCATATTCGGGGCGGGTATAGATAACCGCAAAACCTTTGTGATCGGCATATCGATTATTTTCGGACTGAGCCTCGATCTGCTCCCCTCTCTTTTCGTCGACATTCCTCATGCTATCAGACCGCTCTTCGAGTCATCATTGACGCTGAGCACCGTAATGGCAGTTTTCCTTAACCAGGTCCTGCGCCTGGGGAAAGTGCCGAAAACAGTGTGAGTCGTCAATCATTCTCAGGACCTGCCCTGGTTTTGTAAAATGCCCGGACTATCATGGCTCTAAAGGACGTCATTCCAAAACAGTGACGGGATTCAGGTTTGACGGTCCCGGCGCGGGCCGCCAGGGGATATTCATCCCCGCCGAGATCAGGAGGCCCCCAATCGCGGGACCATTTTCTCCGAGATATAAGGCGTAAGAACTCCAACTTCACTCCGACTGTTCGTTAGTCGGAACTTGGCCACGCCTCGCGGAGCCTTGCTGAGCTCAGGCGAGCAGTGGCCGAGCCGGCGAGGGCTCGTGAGGATAGGCAGAATCGTTTTCCCGCTCTTGCTATTCTTTCCCTTGTGAGTTAGAAACATTGTGCGGTCGTCCTTGATGTGTATCTTTTAGAAAGGTCCGCGATCCGGAACGATTTTGCAGGGCTTTGAATTCCTTATTTTAGTTGGAATCTCAAGTCATCATGGCGAGTCGAAGAACCATCCTCCAATCTGGCAAACGGATTGGCAGAAAATCTGCTCCAGGGGTTCGGATCCATTCTCTGCGTCAAATTTCAGACAGGTGCATGGGGTCCTCTGGGAACCCTTTTTTTGGTGTTGCTCATTTTGTGCGCCCGACCTGAATTTTCCTGCTGCGAGTTTTATTGGTTTTTTCCGCTGCACTGGTTCGTTCTTGCGGGATCCACCTCACCTCTCCCGCGACATTTTTGAGGGCGGGCTCTATTTCTGAGGCTGCAAAGGGTTCAGTTTCGGCGGATCCATCGGAAATGGTGCAACGTTTGAGGTAGAGGAACAACCCTTTTCCCAGAAGGAATTTTCCCCCCGAGAGGGATTGCACGGAGATGGTCCAGGCCGCTATCCGTGATGAGCGGCACGGGGCCTTTTTCCGGGAGCCGTTGGCAGAAATGGATCGCTTAGCGATGGGGCGAGCGCCCGAATTCAGAGGAGCGAAGCCATGACGGTTGATCGAAGAGAGGGCAGATCGTATGCCCTGATGATTGTATCGGCCTTGGTTTTCGGCGGCCTTTACCTGACAAGCCTTTACAGTTATCTTCTTTTTCATGCGCTGAGCGAGATATTCAGCACGGCTGTCGCCGCTGCAATTTTCCTCCTCGTCTGGAATGCCCGACGCTCCCTTGATAACTATTACCTGTTGCTGCTGGGGGTCGCCTACCTCTTCATCGGAGGTTTGGATCTCGTTCACACACTTGCTTACAGAGGCATGGGCGTTTTTCCCGATCATGACGAAGACCTGGCGACCCAGCTCTGGATCGCCGCCCGGTACCTTCAAAGCCTGTCGCTCCTGATCGCTCCTTTCTTCGTTGAAAAAAGACCGAACTTGAAGGCCGCCCTCGCAGCCTATGCGACGGTTGTGGCCTTGCTCCTGTCGTCTATATTTTTTTGGGATGTGTTTCCCACCTGTTACGTGCCGGGCGAGGGTCTGACTCTTTTTAAGATTGCGAGCGAGTTCATTATCGGTCTCATTCTCCTGGGGGCCATTATCCTGCTTCTGAAGAAAAGAGAGCGCTTCGACCCCGCCGTTTTTCGTCTGCTCATCGTTTCCATAATTTTGACCATTCTTTCGGAACTGTTCTTTTCCGCCTACACCGATGTGTATGGAGAACCCAACCTTCTCGGTCATTTTCTGAAAATCGCCGCATTTTACTGCATCTACAAAGCGATCATCGAGTTGGGCGTGGCAAAGCCGCAGGCCGTCCTTTTCAGGAGTCTCAAAGAAAGCGAGGAGGCGCTCAAAAAAGCCCACGCGGAATTGGAGCGAAAGGTAGAGGAGCGTACAGCGGACTTGGTCAGCGTCAACCGGGATCTTTCAAAGGAGGTGGAAGAGCGCCGGCACGCGGAACGCAGCCTTGAAATCGAGCGGAACAACTTGTTGTCGATCCTGGAAGCGATGCCTTACGGGGTCTACATCGCCAACCAGACCTACGATATCGAGTATGTAAACCCTGTCCTCGAAAAGGAGTTCGGGCCGCCCGACCGGCGCAAATGCTATGAATACTTGGAAGACCGGCTGGACGTCTGCCCATGGTGCAGGAGTCAGGAGGTGTTCGAGGGAAAGAGCGTTCAATGGGAGTGGCAATCCGCCAGGACAGGCAAGACCTATGAAATTTTCGAAACCCCTGTTGCGCGTGATGACGGGAGTATGTGCAGGCTGGAGATTCTTCAGGACATCACCTGGCGGAAAGAGGCCGAAATGGCTTTGCAGGCCTCCGAAACCAAATACCGCATCGTCGCTGAGAACACCTATGACTGGGAATGGTGGGTGGACGAGGGAGGAAGATTTGTCTATGTTTCGCCTTCCTGCAAAGAAATTACGCTGCACGGTGCAGAGGAATTCATCTCCGATCCCCAGTTGTTTTCCAGGCTGATCCATCCTGATGATCAGGCTCTTTTCGGGGGCCACGTGGTCCATATCGAAGATAGACGTCTGGAGGGAGAGGTCAAATTTCGCATCGTCCGTCCCGATGGATCCATTCGCTGGATAGCCCACGTCTGTCTGCCGGTTTTCGATGCGGAGGGCCGTTTTCTGGGACGGCGGGGGACCAACCGCGATATCACCGAGAAGAAGGCTGCGGAAGAAGCTTTGCGAGAGAGTGAAGAACGCTATCGTGCACTGGTCGAAACCATGAACGAAGGGCTTGGGATAAAGGACGAGAATGGGATTTGGACCTATGCCAACAAGAAATTGTGCACGATGTTGGGGGCTGAATGCAGCGAGGTCATCGGACATTCTGTCGAGGAGTGGCTTGACGAGGCGAATCGGAAGATCTTGAGCGACCAGATGAGCCGACGCAGGGAAGGGGTTAGAAGTTCGTACGAGTTGGCCTGGACCAGGAAGGATGGATCCGTGATTTATACGCTGGTCTCGCCCAAACCCATCGTAAGTAAAGATGGGCGGTTCGTGGGCAGTTTCGCTGTCTTGACGGATATAACAGAGAGGAAAAAGGCCGAAGAAGCGGTCTTGAAAGCCTTGTCGGAAATCGAGGCCCTCAAAGACCGCCTGGAGGCGGAGAACATCTATTTCCGGCAGGAGATGAAGCTGAAGCACGAATTCGAACAGATTATCGGCCGGAGCAGCGCCATCAAGTATGTCCTCTTCCGGGCCGAGCAGGTCGCCCCGACGAACAAGACCGTCTTGATCATGGGTGAAACCGGCACGGGGAAGGACTTGATAGCGTCGGCCGTCCACAGGATGAGTCCGCGCAGGGACAAACTCATGATCACCGTCAATTGCGCCGCCCTGCCGAGCAACCTGATCGAAAGTGAACTTTTCGGGTTCGAGAAGGGAGCCTTCACCGGGGCCGATGCCCGGCGGGAGGGGCGGTTCGAGGCTGCAGACGGGTCGACGCTCTGTCTGGACGAGATCGGGGAGATGCCGCTGGAATTGCAGGCAAAATTGCTGCGGGTGATCCAGCACGGTGAGATTCAGCGCCTGGGTTCGTCCAAGACCATCCGGGTGGATATGAGGATCCTGGCGACGACCAACCGGAACCTGGAAGAAGAGGTTCGCGCGGGCCGTTTTCGACAGGATCTGTTTTACCGGTTGAGCGTGTTTCCGTTGACCGTACCCCCGCTCAGGCAGCGGAAAGATGACATCCCTCTGCTGGTCGAGGCCTTCGTCGAGCGCTACGGCAGAGAACTCGGAAAGAGGTTCACATCGATTCATCCTGAGAGTATGAGGATGCTTCAGGAATATGATTGGCCCGGCAACATCCGGGAGTTGGAGAACGTCATCGAACGTGCGGTGATCCTGGGTAAGGGACCCGCGCTGGTATTGGCCGAAAAGCTCGAGAATCAACCGCAGCCCCAGGATTCCGATTTGAGAACGCTCGAGCAGGTGGAACGGGAGCATATCCTTTCCACCCTGACAGCGACCCGCTGGCGCATCAACGGCAAACAGGGTGCAGCTTCCATCCTGGGCCTGCATCCAAGCACGCTCCGCGCCAGGATGAAAAAACTCCACATCCGCCGCCACGAAGTGAACCCTGCTGAATAAACACCCCCGCCTTTTGCTCTTGATCTCTCCAAATATGGATAGTTCGCGAAATATGGATACCCCGAACCTCTCCTCATGCGTTTGATCCGCTCTTTCTCCGTATTGTATAAGTATCTGTTTTTAAAGCCATTCAAGTGATTTCAGCACCGCCTGCCTTTTCTGGCCAGCATCTTGCTATATCCGTTTTCATGATCTGGATCACCTTCCACATGAAAGTCGGGCGGGAAAAAAGGAGAGAACTCCTGCAGACACTGGTCTCGTTGGTCCCTTCTATACGGTCGGTCAAGGGATGTCTCGTCTGCGACCCCTGCTTCAGCTTGGAGGAACCGGACGAAGTCTGCCTGTTCGAGGTGTGGGAGACGCTCGAAGATCTCGAGCGGCATAGGCAATCCGAGATGTACAAGGTGCTGCAGGGCGCCATGAACCTTCTCCTGGCACCCTGCGAGCCCAGACGTTACGCGCGGTTGGCGGAGGAAGCGGTCCATGAATGGGTTGGAAACTGGAATGGTGTGTGACAGCGGTTCCTGTTTCAGCGCAGTTCGGACCCGGGCGGTTCGTTGCGGTGAACGGTCTGAGCGCCAGCGTCGGAGACAGAGGCGGCCTCGGAGGCCGCCTGGATCTGCCGGCCGGAAGGAGTCGCCGGTTGGGCAGCGAGAAACGGAACGGTTTCATGGCGGTGGATGAAGGCGGCAAACAACGAGAAGGAGGATGTCATGGTTCACAGAGGAAGAAGTATGGGAAATCGGAAAGAAAGGTGGAAAACCGGCGGGTGGCTGATGGTCCTCGCCGCTGTTTTCCTTTTTCTGCAAACCTGGACGTTTGCGGGGGCTCAAGCGGCCGTATTCGAAGTGAAGGGCGTACCCCGCGATTCCCTTCAAAAACCCCTGACGCCGGTGCCTTTGACAGCGTACCGCTGGGTCATCGAGGAGGATCTGACCTACCGGACGACTCCGGGCACCCCCGATCCCGACACCCTGGCATTGAGTTTTCACCGGAGCTATATGCCGGTCGTCGCCCAGGGGGATGAAACCTGGACCGTCTTGTGGGGAGATGTGGGAGACGAACAAGGTGTCGATCCCGATGCCATGACTGTCACGCTGGATCCCTTGAAATCCTACTACGTCTCCGTCATTCCCAAAGACTCGGGAAGTTGGAGCATCGGCGCGGCGGCGCTCACAGGGGGAGAAATAGATGTGCCGGTCTACCTGAACGCCCTGCCGCTCCCGACGGCGCAGATCACGGTCTTCGTCTTCGAGGACAACTTCCCCATCAACAATGCGCCGGATCTTCCCCAGGAAGTAGGGCTCGCCGGCTTCAAGATCATCGTGGAAGACGCAGGCGGCCGGTACGGGATGTCGGCCGGCGCCATGATGATGGACGCCTTCGGCAACCCCATCGGGACCACCTACAATCCGGACGGCACCGTGGCGATGATGGGGAACGGCTATGTGCTCACCGATGCGAACGGGGAGGCGGTCATCAAGAATCTCGCACCCGGGAAGTACGGGATCCTCGCCGTGCCGCCTCCGGGCACGAACTGGGCCCAGACCTCCACGATCGAGGGCACCAGGGTTATCGACGCCTGGGTCAAGGCCAACGAACCTCCTTTCTTCGCGGAGTTCGGCCCCCCGGGCTGGCATGTCTTCTTCGGATTCGTGAGCCCGATGAACGACACGACGGTTCTCACCGGCGGGAGCAGCATCACGGGCCAGGTCGTGAACCTCCACCTCTCCCGACCGCCGGACTATGCCTTTTATAACGGCGCCCCGTTCGGGCACACCACCCCGTGGGTCGGCCTGAACCTCGGGCCTGCCGGAAGAGGGGTGTTCGCCAAGAGATGCAACTCCGACGGGACCTTCGAGATCCCCAACGTGCCGCCCGGAGATTACCAGCTCGTGGTCTGGGACGACAACCTGGATCTCATCTTCGCCTTTCACGGCGTCAGGGTGGAGGAGGGGACAGACCTCGAACTGGGTGATGTCCCCGTCTTCCAGTGGTTTACGAGGCTGGAGCACTTCGTGTTCAACGATCTGGACGAAGACGGCTTCTGGGGCGAAGGCGAGATGCCCATGATGGACCAGACCGTCAACCTGCGCTGGCGGGACGGCACCATGTACCAGTCCATGACCACGGACCACGAGGGGTACGTCCCCTTCGACGAGGTTTTCCCGTTTTTCTCCTGGCAGGTGGCCGAGGTGGGGTTCGAACGTTTCAAGGCGACGGGGGTTACCGTGGTCGTCGACCATGGAGGGCCGATAGACGGCACCGATCCCTGGACGTTCGGCGGACAGCTGAATCCGCAGGCCCAGCCGGACAATGGAGGTTTGGCCTATCGCACGGAGACAGGCCCCGTCCTTACCCAGGCCTTCCAGGGTTTTCTCGGGCAAACGAGCGTCATGATGTGGGGCAAAAAGGCGTATGGCCCGGGAGAAAACGGCGGCATCTCGGGGATGGTCTTCTATTCGACGACCCGTGCCGAGGACGACCCCGAATACGGGGCCGCAGAGCCCTGGGAACCGGGAATCCCCAACGTGCGCGTGAACCTGTACTCCGTGGTCTATGACGGAAGCGGGAATCCGGTGCCGGGCCTGCTTGTCAACTCGACCACCACCGACAGCTGGGACGGCGATCCGCCCACCGGCTGCCCGGGCGACCCCGGCGACCCCTTTTATAACGGCGGCCGGTGCTACGACGGCATGTACAACTGGAACCAGGTGAGGCCGGGCGTGTTCGACGGCGGCTACGCCTTTACGGAATACTGCCCTGACGGTGTCACAGTTGACGCATCTGGCAGTGTGATTGCAAATGGCGACGTTGTTCCGCTTCCCGCCGGGCAATACGTCGTCGAGGTGATCCCTCCCCAGGGATACGAGATCGTCAAGAGCCAGGACAAAAACGTGGATTTCGGGGAGGATTACCTCATCAGTCCGCAGCTGCTTCCGCCTCAGTGCGTCGGCGAGCCGTATACGGTCCCTGCTGAACTGACATTGTTTCCCGGTGTCGCCGCCCCCAAGAAAGACGCGGTCTTGAACCTCTGCGACCGAAAGTTCATCAACCTGAGCGGCGGGCAAAATGCGGCGGCCGACTTCTTCCTCTTCACCCAGACGCCGATCGCCGGTCACATTGTCGGATTCATCCTGGATGATACGGCGAACGAGTTCGACCCCACCTCTCCCCAGTTCGGAGAAAAGTATGCTCCGCCCTGGCTCCCGGTCGGCATTTACGACTGGGCGGGCCGCCTGATCGGGCAGACCTACTCGGATGAGTGGGGCAGGTACAATGCCCTGGTGCCCTCCACCTACACGGAGAACCTGCCTCAGCCAAGCGGCATATCGCCCAACATGATCACCACCTGTATGAACGATTCCAACGCCGATCCGCTGGGCTATCACAATGCGCAATACAGCACCTTCTGCTACACCTTCCAGTACATGCCGGGTGCAACCACCTACCTGGATACGCCCGTCATCCCCGTGGCGGCCTTCGCGGGGCCGGACCAGTACCCCCTCGACTGCGAGTTCCCCGACGGGACGCCGGTGATCGACTATGTCCAAAACGGCCCGTACGTTCCGGGGGGCAACAGCCCGCTCACCATTTACTCCATGGGGTCGGTGGCCATACCCGACCCGACCTTCGATGGGGCAGGATCCCGCACGGTCTTGAGGGACTATGGGTTCGGCAGCGGAGGCACGGTCAAGCTCGTCGCGGCCGATGGGACAATTTATCCATTGACCGTGAACAATTGGAGCAACGCCGCTGTCACGGCCACAACCCCGTCCAATATCCCCAGGCAGGGGGCTGCCTACCAGCTGGTCATCACACGCAACGACAACGGCCTTTCCACCATCAGGGGCATCACGGTCCAGGTGGGGACGGCGCGGCAGGCTGAGGTCCTGACCGTCCCGGCAGGCGGCTCCATTCAGGCTGCGATCGATGCCGCCGATCCCGGGGATCTTATCCTCGTGCCCCCGGGCACCTACAATGAATCCGTGATCATGTGGAAGCCGGTGAGGCTGCAGGGATACGGCGCAGGCAGCGTGGTCATCAACGCGGTGAAGGGCGTCCAGGCCGAGAAGCTCACGGCCTGGAGGGATAAGGTTCGGCAGCTCATCGAAGGGAACCTCGTTGACCTCGCGCCGGGCCAGGAGATCGGCTTTGGCGGGATCGAACCCGTGACGCTCTTCAATGAGGAAGGCGCCGGCATCCTGGTGCTCGCGAAGTCGGGCGGGAACAGCCGCTTCGACCACCCGCGGAACCGGGGGGCCCGGATCGACGGCTTCACCATCAGGGGCTCCGATCAGGGCGGCGGCATCGTGGTCAACGGCTATGGGGACTACCTGGAGATCAGCAACAACCGGATCATCAACAACAGCGGCTTTTTCGGAGGCGGCATCCGCCTCGGGCACGCCCAGTTGACCGTGGAGCAGGGCAACACCCTTTTGCACTCGGATGCCGACAATGACTTCATCCGAATCCACAACAACCACATCACCCAGAACGGCGGCCTCGGCGGGGCGGGTGGCGGCGTCTCCCTGTGCACGGGCTCGGACGGCTACAGCCTCGTGGAGAACTATATCTGCGGCAACTTCACCCTCGGCCAGGGCGGCGGCATCGGCCACCTGGGCCTCAGCGACAACGGCCTCATCGCACGCAACACCGTCCTCTTCAATGAATCCTTCAACCAGGGGGTGACGGTCATGGGCGGCGGCATCTTCGTCGGCGGGCAGGCCCCCCTTGGCGGCCCGGGCAGTCTCAGCCCCGGGTCGGGCAGTGTCAAGGTGATCGGGAACCTGATCCAAGGCAACGCGGCTGAAGCCGGCGATGGGGGCGGCATCGCCGTCCAGCGCGCCAACGGTCAGGATGTGGCCGACAATTTAAAAAAGGCCGACCAGTGGCACACCATCGACATCCTCAACAACATGGTGGTCAACAACCTGGCCGCCCTGGCCGGGGGCGGAATCTCGCTCTATGACGGCGCAAGGGTGAACATCCTTCACAACACCGTGGCTCACAACGACAGCACGGCCACGGCAGGCGAGGCCTTTTCGCCGGGCAACCCGAATGTGTCGAGCCCCCAGCCGGCCGGCATCGTCTCCCGCGCCCACAGCCCTGAACTGGCGGCATTGGGTGTGGCCGGGGTCTTCAGCAACCCGCAGCTCGCGAACGACATCGTTTGGGAGAATCGCTCGTTCTACTTCACGGGAGACCCCAATGATGCGGATCCGGTGTACACGCTGCAGCCCGCACCCGAACCTCACTGGGATCTCGCCGTGATGGGCGCCGCCGGAAGCCTGGATCCGGCCTACTCCATCCTGACCGACGCCACCGGATACGACGGGACGAACGTCAGTTTGGACCCGGGGTTCGTATTCCCCTATCTGAACGGCGGCAGGGGGACGACGGTCGTTCCGGGCGAAGGCACCACGGCGCTGCAGCCCGCTCCGGCCTTTGACGAGGGAGGAAACTTCATCAAGGTGCGCTTCGGGCCCCTCACCCGCTGCGACGATGCCGTCCCTGGAGATGGAAACCCCGGGGTGTGCAGCGATTACCACATCCAAGCAGGGTCGCCTGCCGTGGGTGCAGGGACCCCTCTTAGCGGGGCCTACCCGGATCTTGCCTGGGATTTCGACGGCGAGCTCCGAACCGCTCCGGTGGATATCGGCGCAGACGAGCTGCTCCCGTAAAGAGAACCCGCTCTGCCTTCCGGGGATCGCCCCGGCAGGCAGAGATCCAATGAAAGGAGAAACGAGATGAAGCAGCTTTCAAGATATGCGGCTCTGCTTGCCATGGCCTTTCTGCTGCTTGGCGGGTCGGTGCCTGCGATGGCCCAGATCCTTGTCCAATGCCCCGGTGACCTGAACGGGGACAGCATACCGGACCCGTTCCTGCTTCTGCCGAACGGGAAGCCCAGCAACAAACCGAACCCGGAGTATGACCCGGGCGTCAAGTGCATGCACCTTTCAGCCGGAGACGGGTACATCTCCATGGCCGACGGAAGGTCGATGTACATGTTCGGCTTCGGCGACGTGACGGGCATCCCCGAAGACAGGGTGATGGAGGAAGGGATGATGTCGGCCGCTTTCCCCGCCCCCACCATCGTGCTCGATGAAGGGGACCGGTTTTACCTGAACCTCACCAACGTCGGGATGATGATGCGCCCCGACCTCTTCGACCCCCACACGGTCCACTGGCACGGTTTCCCGCAGGCCTCCTCCGTCTTTGACGGGGTGCCGGATGCCTCCATCTCGATCAACATGGGGGCGACCCTCACCTATTTCTACCACGTGGTGGAGCCCGGCACCTACATGTACCACTGCCACGTGGAGGCCACCGAGCACATGCAGATGGGTATGCTCGGAAACCTGTACGTCAGACCGGCCCAAAATCGGCTGCCCGCCGGGCAGGACCTGAACGGCTTCATCCACCAGGCGGGATATACATACGCCTACAACGACGGGGATGGCTCCACCTACTACGACGTCGAGTACCCGATCCAGATCGGGTCCTTCGATTCGGCGTTCCACGATGCAAGCGAATCGGTCAACCCCCTGCCCTTCGCCCTCATGAGGGACGATTATCCCATGCTGAACGGCCGGGGATACCCTGACACGATCGTGCCGGGTTCGCTGACGCCGCCCATGGAGAACATGGGAAGGGTCTCCCAGCCCGTCAGCAGCCTGATCGAGGCAAGCCAGGGCCAGAAGATCCTGCTGCGCGTCTCCAATCTGAACGTGACCCGGTTTTACACCCTCGCGAGCCTGGGCATCCCGATGAAGGTGGTCGGGTATAACGCCCGGCTCCTGAGAGGGCCGAGCCCCGACGGGATCACCCCCGGGAAGGACCTCTACTACACGACCCACTCGGTCACACTGGGCGGCGGGGAGGCCCTGGACGTCATCCTCGACACGGCGGATGTGGATCCGGGAACCTATTTCCTTTACACGACCAATCTCAATTACCTCAGCAACGATGATGATCCCTTCGGCGGCATGATGACCGAAATCCGGATCCAATAAGAATGGAAGGAGGAGTAGCCATGAGACTACGATCCATACACGCGGCGAAGCTGCCCATGGTGCTTTCGGTTGCCCTGTGCCTGATCTTGTGGGGCGGCCCGGCCTGGGCCATGATCGACGGCATCCCGGGGCCCAGCTTCAGCCTGACCGCAAAAGCGGATCACATCAGCACACCGGACGGGGGGAGCGTCTATTTCTGGGGTTATGCGGACGGGGATGGGCGGGCCCAGTATCCCGGACCGACCTTCATCGTCAACCAGGGGGACGAGGTGACGGTGACCCTGACGAACCAACTGCCTTACGGGCAGAATGCATCCATTCTGTTCCCGGGGCACGTCGTGTCAACGCAGGGCGGCACTGCCGGCCTTATCACCGACGAGGCGCCGCCGGGGGGCACAGTGGAATACACCTTCACCGCCACCCACGCGGGGACCTACCTCTACCACAGCGGCACCCACCCGGAACTCCAGGTGGAGATGGGGCTCCTGGGGGCGATCATCGTGAGGCCCACCGGCTTCGATGCCTCCCATCCCACGGCGTACGGGCACCCGGATTCGATGTACGATCAGGAGTACCTTTTCCTCCTGAGCGAGATGGACCCGCGGCTTCACCAGCTGGTCGAGTTCCAGGGGCCGGCCGCCCTCGAGGACACCAACTACCTCTCGGATTACTTTCCGAACTACTGGTTCATCAACGGCCGGTGCGCCCCCGACACCATGCTGATGCCCGGTGTGGATTGGCTGCCGACCCAGCCCTATGACAGCATGCCCATGATGCAGCCGGGGCAGAGGCTGCTGCTGAGGATCATCGGCGCGGGAAGGGATCTGCACCCCTTCCACCACCACGGCAACCACTCCAGGGTGATCGCGCGCAACGGGAGGCTGCTGCAAAGTGAGGCCGGGGCCGGAGCGGACCTGAGCTATGAGGTGTTCACCTTGCAGTCGGTGCCGGGCGAGACGGCCGATGCCATCTTCGGATGGACGGGCAAGGGAATGGGCTGGGATATCTATGGAGATCCCAACGACCCCGACTACGCGCACATGTGCATGGACATGGACGGTGACGGATTCGACGACAACACCTGGGAGTGGTGCGCCGACCACGGAAAACCCTTTCCCGTCGCCCTTCCTCAGGATCTGGATCTCACCTTCGGCGGCTTCTGGAGTGGTTCGCCCTTCCTAGGCCGGATGGAGGCCCTCCCCCCCGGTGAAGGAGGCCTCAACCCTTACGGCGGATTCGTCTACATGTGGCACTCTCACACCGAAAAAGAGATGGTCAACTACGACATTTTCCCGGGCGGCATGATGACGATGCTGATCGTCAATCCCCCCGGCGCCCCCATGCACTAGGAAAGGAGGGACGAACATGAAGCTCACCAGACCAAGGAACAAACCAGGATGGCTTGCATCGATCCTTCTCGCCGTCCTCCTGATGGCTGCGCCCTCCTTCGCCGCGGAGTACAACCTGACGGCGGATGCCACAACGCTCACCATGCCCGATAGCACGGTCATTACCGTGTGGGGGTTTGCCGACGCGGATGCGGGGGGAGTGGTGACGGTGCCGGGTCCGATGCTGGAGGTCCTTCCGGGGGATACCACCCTCACCATCCACTTGACGAATAACCTTCCAGTACCGGTTTCGATCGTGATCCCGGGCCAGGCCTCGGCGCTTTCGCCGGTGGTCGACGGCGGCAGGGTCACCTCCTTTACCGGCACCGTCGCGGCTGGCGATACAGGCTCCTACACCTGGACCGGTATGCGGCCCGGCACGTATATCTACCACAGCGGCGCCGACCCGGCCCTGCAGGTGCACATGGGGCTCTACGGCGGGGTCAAGGTGGTGCCGGCTTTAGGAGAGGCCTACCCTGGAGTCCCGTATGACGCAGAGCTGGTCCTCTTTTACAGCGAGATCGATCCGGCTCTTCACGACCCGGCTCCCCTCCAGGCCCAGCCCTTGAGGTACGACCCGGCCTATTTTCTGGTCAACGGCCAGCCCTATCCGGACACTCCTGCCCTGAATACGGTGAGCGCGAATCAGCGGGTCCTGATCCGCCTCCTCAACGCAGGGCTCAAGAACCATGTCCCCGCGCTTCAGAACGGGTGGTGGACGGTCGTCGCCGAGGACGGAAACCCCTACCCTTACCCGAGGGAGCAGTACTCCGCGCTCCTGCCGGCCATGAAGACCCTGGACGTGATCTGGGTGCCTGAAGCCGCCGAAACCTACGCCGTTTACGACCGGATGCACCATCTCACCAATGCCGGTGTGAGCGGCGGGGGGATGCTGGTGAATCTCACAGTCGGATGGGGCTCCACCCCCGCCGTGAACATCCTTTCGCCGCTCGACGGGGCTTCGTTCGTCTTGGGCGAGACGGTGGCCTTTAGCGGGACCGCAATGGATGCGGAGGACGGCGACCTCTCCGGGACGCTTTCCTGGACCTCGAGCATCGACGGAAACATCGGCACCGGCGGCTCCTTCTCGACCTCGGCGCTTGCCCCAGGCATGCACATGATTACGGCCTCCGTGACGGACAGCGGGGGCCTGCCGGGCTCCGCGACGATCATGCTGACCATCGAGGATGTCAACGATCCTCCCGTGGCGGTGGACGACTACGCCACCACGACCCGAAACACCACCGCGTTCGTCTACCTGACGGAGAACGACTACGATCCCGACGGCGCCATCGATCCGGATTCGATCGTCATCGTCACGCAGCCGACCAGGGGAGGCACCGTGGAGGTGGTGTCCAACGGCGTGGTTTTTACCCCCAGGAAGAACTTCCTGGGCACGGATGTCTTCTCCTACACGGTCAGAGACGACGACGGTGCGACTTCCAATACCGCGACCGTACGGGTCAATGTCGTGAGAAACTGAGGCGGCGGAGCGTCGACCCTTTTCTCCTGAAGAGCGGAAGAGGGCCGACGCCTCCCGCAGCTGCCAGTGCACTCCGGCACCATCGCCGGTCCCCGCACCCGAAACGGCAGCGGACCGGCGGAAATGGCCCGGATCGTTTGAAGAGACGAAAGGGGAATTCGATTCATGACTCTATCACGGCTGCACAGATGGCTGCTTCTGTTCGCTTCGGCATCGATGCTGCTGGCCGCCGGGGCCTGCTCGGAGAAAATCTCTACCCCCGCGCTGGAGGAGGCCTCCCCTAGCGGTGAGTCCGGGGCCATGCAGATGGATCTAGCTCAAAACTGGGGCATCGAGATCGTCGGGATCTGGATGAGCGCCCGGGGACATATGGTTGACTTTCGGTACCGGGTGGTGGATCCGGTCAAGGCCGCTCCGTTGTTCGATAGGAATGTGAAGCCCTATCTCGTGGATCAGGAAACCGGCAAGGTGCTTGGCGTTCCGATGACCGCAAAGGTCGGCCCTCTGCAGGGCACGTCCAACGAGCCTCAGGAAGGGCGGATTTACTGGATGTTCTTCGGGAATCCGGGGCTCGTCAAGTCGGGGAGCGAGGTGACGGTGGTGATCGGCGACCTCGAGGTGAAAAACTTGATTGTGCAATAATCATAAGGAGAAAGCGATGGGCCTTTTAAAACCGGTAAACATGGTGGGATCCGCCATCCTGGCAGCGGGTCTGCTCCTGTTGTGCGCTCTGCCTGCCAGGGCCGGGGTGATCGGGGCGGAGCTCGAAGCGCTTCTCCCTTCGCTCGGTCCTCAGGAAGAGGTGGCTGTGATCGTGACCATGCTGGACAAGGTTGAGTTGCCTGCCTTCTCGGGCAAGGACAGGGGCCTCAGGAGGAGGAACCTCATTCAATCCCTCAAAAACAAGGCGGATGAGACCCAGGCGCCCGTGAAAGCGCTCGCCCGGGCGGGAGGTGCAAAGGGGCTCAGGCCGCTCTGGATCGTCAATGGGCTGGCGCTGACGGCGCGGCCCGCGCTGATTCGCGCACTGGCCAGACGGCCGGACGTGGAACGGGTGGAACTGGACAAACACTTCGAGGCGCCCGTCTCGACCGCCGATGTCCCCGCCGGCCCCGAATGGAACATCGCCCGGATCGGGGCCCCGGAACTCTGGAGCCTGGGCTACACCGGCGCAGGGGTTGTGGTGGCTGCCATGGACACAGGGGTGGACGTCAACCACCCGGACCTCGCCGATCGCTGGCGTGGGGGTGCCAACAGCTGGTTCGACCCGTACGGTGAGCACCTGACCCCCTATGACAGGGATGGGCACGGCACCCAGGTCATGGGCATCATGGTCGGTGGGTCGAACGGGGGCACGGCCGTCGGGGTGGCACCCGATGCGCAGTGGATTGCCGTCAAGGTCTTCAACGACCTTGGTGCTGCCTCTTACAGCGCCGTGCACCTGGGATTTCAATGGCTCCTGGATCCGGACGGAGACCCATGGACGGACGATGCGCCTGATGTGGTGAACAATTCCTGGGGGTTCGACCAGGAGGCCGATCGCTGTGTCACAGAATTCCGGGAGGATGTCCAGATCCTCAAGGCCGCCGAAATCGCCGTGGTTTTTTCAGCAGGAAACGGCGGACCCTCCGATTACACCAGCGTCAGCCCGGCGAATTATCCTGAAGGTTTCGCAGCGGGCGCCGTGGACGCATCCGACAGCATCGATCTCTACAGCAGCCGCGGCCCGTCCGCATGCGATGGAAGCATCTACCCGGAGGTGACTGCGCCGGGAGTGAGCATCAGGACCACCGACCTCACCTTCGGCGGCGTGATCCCGGATTCCTACGCGTATGTTTCGGGCACCTCCTTCGCTTCGCCCCATGTGGCCGGGGCCATGGCGCTCCTCCTGAGCGGCATCCCAGGGTTGACGGTTGCCGAACTCGAAGGCGCCCTGAAAGAATCGGCTCTTGACCTTGGATTCGCAGGGCCTGACAACGTCTACGGTTACGGTCTCTTAGACGTCCTAGAGGCGTTTTATCTGTTGGACTCGCCCTTCTCCTGCACGGATGCCGACGGAGACGGCTATTACGCCGAGGCGGATTGCGGGACGGCCTCGGACTGCAATGACCTGGATCCCTCCATCCATCCCGGTGCGTCCGAGATCAAGCACGACGGGCTCGACCAGGACTGCAACGGCTGGGACCTGACCATCGAGGTGCTCGAAGCGGTGTACGTGCGCAAGAAAGACTCCCTCGTCGTGGAGGCGACAAGTGCCCTGGGAAGCGATGCATCCCTGGAAGTCGGGGGCTACGGCCCCATGAAGTGGAACCGCAAGAGTTCCAGTTGGACCCTTTCCCTCAACAGGGTCGGAGGAAACCCGGGGGAGATCTCCGTGTCGGGCAAAGAGGGATGGGAAATAACGACGGTTTCGGAAAAATAGGGTCGCATCCCACAGGGGATCGAGCAGGAGGGGAATCATGGAAAAGTCAATTGGTCGATTATTCATGGCGTTGGGTTTGGCATTCGGTTTGATGTTCAATGTGTGGCAGCCATTATCGCCGGCAGAGGCCGCACCTGATCCGCCAGCTCTCACCGATCTGGAACTGCTCGGCAAACACCTGTTTTTCGACACCAATCTTTCAACGCCGCCGGGGATGTCCTGCGCCACCTGCCATGATCCTAAGGTGGGCTGGACCGGGCCGAACTCGGAGATCAACGCGGCCGGCGCGGTCATGCCCGGGGTGATCCATACCCGGGCCGGAAACCGCAAACCCCCCTCCGCAGCCTACGCCGGGGAGAGTCCGGTTATGTATTATGATGAGGTAAAGGGTTTGATCTTCGGAGGCATGTTCTGGGATGGCCGGGCCACCGGCTGGACTCTAGGTGATCCTTTGCAGGAGCAGGCCCTGGGACCTTTCCTGAACCCGGTGGAAATGCATAATCCCAAGGAAATCAAGGTCGTCGTCATGGCGCTTCTCAGATCAGAGTATGCTGATCTGTTTGAGCAGGTCTACTGGGATGAGACCGGCGAAATGATTGATCACGGGAAACTGGATGTAGACGCTCTATACCAGGTGATAGGCAAGGCCATCGCAGCTTATGAACGCTCGGACGAAGTCAATCCCTTCGACTCCAGGTTCGATGAATTCTGGCGGGCGGCCACGGCGGCTGGGTTCAAGGTTGAAGACATCAAACAATCCAACTGGGCGGGCTATAAACCTTATGCTGACGGCATCTTGAACGATACCGAACTCTTCGGGCTGGCCGTTTTCAACGATCAAGCCAAGTGCTCGACCTGCCACGTTCTCACGCCCAGCGGCGCGGATGGAAATAAACCTCCGTTGTTCACGGACTTCAGCTATGACAACATAGGGATCCCGAAAAACCCCCTGAATCCCTTCTATACCCAACCCCGAAAGATCAACCCCGATGGAGAGCTTTGGGTGGATCAGGGTCTGGGCGGTTTTCTGGCCGCGACCACGGATACCGCCTCGGATGGTGAGACTTACGCGTCCAAGGCCCTGGGAAATTACGGCAAGCACAAGGTGCCGACGCTGCGCAATGTCGCCAAGCGGGTCAAGTGGAACGGTACGGAGTGGGTGGATGATCCGGAGTGTGTCAGGGCCTACGGCCACAACGGTTACTTCAAAAGCAACTTTCAAATCCAAGATGGCAGCTTCTCTTTCACGCAAATCCACCCTCTGCAGCACATCATGCACTTTTACAACACCCGGGACGTTCCTGGCCAAGGGTGGCCTCCCCCCATGCCCGTCAGGGTGCCCTGGCCGGACCCGGAAGTTGCAGCGAATATGAATACCACCGAGCTTGGCAACCTGGGCTTAAACCCATCATTGGGCCAGCCGGTCCTGCAATTTCTGTCCACCTTGTCGGACACATCAACCCCGACGCCCCCCTGAGGGCTGTGCGCAAGCCGGCGGCAATGCAGTTCATGGGCGCTGAATGGGCGGAGGGACTGAGGGCTTTGATCCTTTTTCCCTCCGCTGGATTTCAAATGCTCAGCACAAGTTTGCCAAAAATTCCAGACTGGGGGTTATTTTGGCCCTGAAATCAGCCTATCTTCAGGAATAAGCATTAGATTTTTCAGCAGGAATGTGTCAATGAAAATGAGATACGCCATGCCGTAAATACCTGTACCCCCCCATCGCTAGCCGACGTTTTCTTGATCCATACGGCGTAGGGTAAGGGGGGGGTAGGTAGAGGGTTGTGATAGAATGCCCTTGAACCGTTCGGGAAAGCGCTGGAAGGCTTCAAAGAGGACTTCTTGGCGTTGTTTCTGAATGGTTCGCGTTATCGATGCTACGGCTGTGATGCGCGGAAGCGGGGGAGACCTCGTCGGCGGGGTGTCGGCTCATCCGAGTTCGTCGGGGGGCTGGGTTCGATGGTATTTACCCTGATCCGTAAGCCCTAATTTTCCTGCTTGCAGTATGCGTATATATTTTCAGCCTCCGCCCGCACTTAAAAAGGACTCACGATTTTAGGCCGTAAGTCCTTGTTTTTACCATGGTGCGAGAGAGGGGACTCGAACCCCTACCGGTTTCCCGACTGGATCCTAAGTCCAGCGCGTCTGCCAGTTCCGCCACTCTCGCGCCTGTGGAAAATCCTTATGAGCGGCCTCAAAATAGACCATCCCTTCTTTGCGGTCAACTTTTTTCTTGGGGTCGGACCAAGATATGTTGCTGATTTATAAACATAAACTTCTAAAAAAGGCGCTCCTGGAAGGCTTAGAACAGGGTTTTTGGGGTCAAAAAGCACTGCCATCGGAGGAATTTGGCAGACTGCAAAAAGAGCCGCACAAGGGCGATTGAAGCGGAAGGGAAGGGAGGTTCCTAAAAGGAGAGGATCATGCAGGGAGGTAAAGGCCTCTGCCCTGGCGGGGGAGCCTAAAAACAGGGCCTGGAGTTGGTGAGAAGGGCGAAGACGGCGCCGAAAGCCTCGTCGCAGTCAGGGCTCGTCTGCTGGAGGAAAAGGGAAAAAAGCGGCGGAAGGGGGGGGATCACTCGATCCGAATAATTTTGACTCTCGAGCCTACCCAGTCCGGGGGGAGGTAAACGCGTCCACTGTTGCTGCTCTGCTTCACGCTCTTTTCCAACATCTCTTCCCCGTAGACCTCAAATTTGACCTTGGTTTTCGTCAGCGGCCTGTTTGGGAGCGATTCGCGCATGTTGACCTTTTTTGGGGCGTGCCTCTTCGAAACGTTGTCAGGGATTGGAGTGATCATGTTTCAAACTCTGTCCTTTGGTGAATTTCCAACCCTAAGTCCAAGAAAACACCCCGGTCGAAGCGGCACAACCGGGATTCGAGCATTTTCCTGTCCTTTGGTGAGGCGCTGCGCATCCATTGGTGCACGGAAGCCGCATCACTGAGTGAAGCGTTGGCGAGAAAGGCGATCAAGGAAGCGATTCGTATCTTGCGCATCCGGATGGATTCAAGGTAGTTTTCCGAAAAACAGCCGGCATCCTCCATCTGCTTATACAGATATGGCAGAAGCGCTTCCTTTTTGAGCTCGAGGATCGTTTCATTTTTCAGCCAGTCGATGACGTCGCTGGTGGAGCATCCACGCCGGCCAAACTGCTCGGTCAAGGCTTCGTGGCGGTGTTTGACGATCGGATAATCCTCGCCGCGAACGTGAACGTAGATGACACGCGGGTTCAGAAGCAGGTCGCCGACGAGCTGGAATTCACAGGCGTCGGCGTAGTTACCTGCGCACAGGAGGGCCAGTTCCGTCAACCGGGCGATGCTCAGCCAGTAGAGATCATCCTTGGTCAGGGCGCTCCTGTCGAGGGTCGCCAGCCGGTCCTCGAGGAACGGTTCGTTGAGTGCCGTGCAGTCCGAGGCGGACTCGAGTTCGCTGTTGAATTCCCGGATGAAAGCGGTGTGCTCCTGCCACGGAGTGGGGTCGGCAGGCTTTCGGGGTGTCAGGAAGACGAAGGCCGATTCCTGCAGATAGAGATGGAACAGCGGTCCGGTCTGGGCCTCCGGGCCCACGGGCGACGAATGATAACCTTGCATGATGGGGGTCCTCGGTTTCGAAAACGCAGAAAAACAGGTTGACAGATGTATCATGGCTGATATAAGTCTTTTCAGATATATGGTCAATACGAATGCCTGTCAAGAAAAATGTCCTTGCCGCAATGCTTTTACTGGGCGGAGGCTGGGCTTTCTCTGAGAATATGAGGGCCCGAGCCCTGGGAAGGTCGTCAGGAAAGATGCGGGGTGTCGGACGCCGGAGGCGGGCTGGCCGGCCGGAGTGCGCGGCTTGCCTATGCTGGGCGGCTCGCTGTATTGAATGGGTTATGAGCCCCGAACGACAGAGATGGGAAAGACGCTTTTTGGAGGGGTTGAAGCGGTCCAATGAAAACCTTCATTTTCCCGGGGTACGTCTCGATCTGGGTTGCTTACGCCGCGACGCTTCTAGCCGTCTGCCTAGGGTGGAATCGCCTTTCCAGATTCTTGTCCGTGGCGGGCGTCGCTTTGAATGGATGTGTGCTCGCTGTGATTACGGTGGTCTCCGGGGTCGCTCCGGTCTTCGAGATATTCAGCGGAATCCTCTTTGTAACGTTTTTTTTGGGGCTGCTGGGCGTCTTTCTCGCTGCTCCCGAAAGGGGCGGGCTGGGCGTCGGGATCTGGGTTTGGATCGAAATGGTGGTTCTCCTGGTGGTCACTCTGTTTTTTCCGAAAGAGCCACCCTCCTACAGGCTGCACCATGCGGATTGGTCGGTCGTCATGTTCCATGGCTTCCGGTGCCTGGCGTTGGCTTCCGCCTGTTTCGCCGCAGCCCACTTCTTCGTTTTCAGGTCGCGGCGCGGCGAGAGAAAAACCCTCAGGCCGGTGTTCAATCAGGGGCGTAACTTTCTTCTACTGAGTGCGCTTTTCTTCCTTTGTGCGGAATACGCTGGGATCCTATGGTGCCAGAACGGCTGGGGGGATTTCTGGCACTGGAGCACCGCGTTCTTCCAATCCACTATCATCCTTCTTCTGCTGATGGCTGCGTTTCATCCCCCCGGGAAGCCCCCCATGTCTAATGATATCCAAGCCCTCCTCGGCATGATGATCCCCATGGTTATGCTCACCGTCACGATCGTGAAGGCGCTGTCATGAAACGAACCTTCGAACTCCTCTCCTCGATGCAGTTCACAACGGTCATCCTCGCCGTGCTCGTTTTCTGGTTTGCATGGGGGATTCTTCTCGCTGAATCGCCCTTCTACGAAGGCGGGTTCAAGATCATGAACAGCGCACTCGTCCCTGTCTGGTTTTCAGGCGATAAGCAGCCGCCTTTGCTCCTGAAGGTCTGGTTCGTCGGGCTTTGCTCCGCGATGCTCATCCTCGCCGTGAACCTCGTCTTCTGTTCGTGGAACAAATTGATCCGGCTCATGAAGGGGAACGTTCTCCGTTCGAGGATGGTCATCCTGGTCATCCATGTGGTGTTCGGCCTGGTCGCGCTCGGGCATTTCGGCAGCTTCCTGCTCGGATACAGATATGAAAACATCCTGCTGAGAAAAGGTCAGTCTTTTTCGCTGCCGCAAGGCTACACGCTTGCTGTCAGGGAGATCCATTTCAAAGACGACATGAAGCTCCTGAACCAGAGCCCGAATGAACATGTCCCGCTCGCTGTGCTTTCACAAGGCAATTTCTCCGAGGTGGCCTTCTTGCGGAACGGAGAAACAGAGGCACAGGGCAGGGCCTATTTCATGAAACCCTTTGTCTGGAAAGACATCCAGGTGACCTTGAAGCGGTTTACACCGCCAAAGGAGAAGAAAGGGCCGGAGTTCGTGCCCCGGACGCCCAGCGTCCGGCTGATTGTCAGCAGAAACCCGGTCAAGGGGCTGGTGCTTTTCCTCTTCCCCGTGATGATTGCCGGAATTGCTCTTTACCTGATGATGACGTGGCGTTCAGGGGGCGGTGGCAACAACAAAGCCCCGTGGCAAGAGCCTGGAGGCCATGGAATGTAAACAAAGGACACCGCCACGAAAGCTCGCTTCTTTTTTGACCTGCCTTCGAGCCGGGTTTGGGACGCCGGATGATATCCCTCCGGCCACGTCGGCGGCATAGACCTCCTGCCCAACGGACCCACCTTTGCCACCCTTCCGGCGCGCATGGATTTCAAGCGCGAGCTACACGCTGAAGGCCGCTTTTCAGGCTGTTTGCGTCATGGCCTCAATGGATGACGTCCGGCAATGGCGCCGCATGTCCAACCCGCCCGCCCTTCGGGGCGGCTAAACAAGGTCTGCGCCTCGGTGGCGCAGTTTGATCATTCAGCGAAAGGAGTGCGAGATGAACGTGATCAAGAATTGGGCGATTTTTTGCTTTGTTGGTGTGCTTTTCCTATTTTCCAATGCATACGCGGAGGATAAAGAACTGCTTTTCCATGCCGGTTTGGGGCAGAGGGGCGCCCTGAATGAAATCAAGGAGATTTTCGAAGAGCAGAACCCGTCCATCCACGTCAATTTTTCCTATAAGGGGTCCGGCTACTTTATCGCGGATATCACCCGCTCAAAGCAAGGGGACCTCTTCATGCCAGGCGAGGAGTTCTATCTGCTCCAGGCGGTGGAACGGGGGTTTGTGACCGACTATCATCCTGAGACGGACATCCCTGCCTATTTTGTGACCGTGATCATCACGCCTGCCGGAAACCCCAAAAACATCACTTGTATAGAGGATTTCGCCAAACCCGGTATAAAAGTGGGGCTCGGCAACCCGCGCTCCTGCGCCATCGGAATCTGGCATCAAAAGACCTTCGAAAAGGCGGGCATCTGGGACAAGGTCAAGGAGAATGCCACCCTGAGCGCCAAGTGCATCCCCGAACTGGGGAATGCGGCGCAGCACCGGGCGATCGACTGCACGATCGTCTGGGCGACGACGGCGGTGCTTTACCTGAGGGATGCGGAGATCATCCCGATCGAACACCAATACCGGGGGATTGTCCGGCTGCCGATCGGCATCCTGAAATTCGCCCGGTACGAAGAAGACGCGCGAAAACTGATGGATTTCATCCTTTCGAGCGAGGGCCGGGCCGTCTTCCACCGGCATGCCTATGCTATCAACCCTGTGATCCCGGTGGACGAGCAGGGCTTCTGCCTGGATGGGACGACCGATCAGGACATGCAATATCTGGTCAACGCCGCCAAGGCCGTCAAGGATGATTCGTTCCCGGTCAATGAGGAAACGGTAGGCGATCTGACCAGTGAGGTCTTACGGCAGAAGAAGACGAAGCGGGCTGGAGATTAGCTCGTTTCCATCCGGAAATGGTCTTTTTGGCCAATCTCGGCGTCAATCTGCATGTTTGCTTGTGCGGCGACCACCAGGTCGCCTCAGCGCAAACGCTTGATTTCATTGATATTGGCCAAAAATCCTCATTTCCGGTTTGGAAACTGGGTTCTACCGGGAAATCATTTCCGGATGGATAGCTTATTTCCGAATGGGAAACCGGGTTGTGCCGGGAAATCATTTGTGTATGGACACCTGGCCCGTTTCCATCCACAAAACGGTTTTTCGAACCGATCCGTCGATCCTGCTATTCCGGATCTTCAGAAAGGACCCGGAGCTTCCAAACAGGGAGGAATCAGCATGACTCTGACGTCTCGCGGGGGATGGTGGCCGGCCTTGTGCACCACAACGGTTGGCGCGGTCCTGGCGGTCTATGTTTTGCTCGTGGCGAGCAACTGGATTTACCTCGGCTGGCACGACACCCTCTATTTTTTCTCGAAATCCCGGATGTGGGAGCGCTTCTGGCTGACGGTCTGGACGGCGACGGTTTCCACTTCCTTCTCTCTGATCATCGGGATACCGGCGGGATACGCCCTTTCGAGGTTCCGATTTCCGTGCCGGCATCTGTTCGCTACGATCATCGACTTGCCGATCGTGGTTTCCCCGGCGGTGGTCGGTGCATTCCTATTCGGCATTACGACCCGCTTCCCGTTCGACTGGATCAGTGAACATTACACCATCTACATCGGCCGGAACGTATACGGCGTGCTCCTGGTCCAGTTTACGGTGACCGCCGCCTTTTGCGCCCGGCTCATGAAGGCGACCTTCGACATGATTCCCGTCAAATTCGAGATGGTTTCCAACAGCTTGGGGGCATCGCCCGCACGGACCTTTTTCAAGGTCATTCTCCCGATGGCGAAGAACGGCATCATCGCCAGCATGATCGTCGTCTGGGCAAGGGCCGCCGCCGAATGGGAGGGGTTGATGCTCTTTGTCGGGGCGACCGAGGGAAAGACGGATATCATGCCTTTCGCCATTTACCTGGACTGGAACGGAGGAATGATGGGATGGGTCACCTCGATGAGCATCGTCTGCATCCTGATGGCGGTTTCCGCAATATCGGCGATGAAATGGATAGGAGGGAGGAGCAATGTCTGGTAAAAGGCGCAGCCGCAGCCTGTTCAACCTGTTTTTCACCTGTTTTGCCGGCCTGCTGTTCTTCTATTCCGCCTACCTGTTCCTGAGCAACCTGGATCAGCTCTTCGTGGATCAGGCAGCCGTGGAAACCCGTGAAATCATCGAGGTATGGGGCGAGGACCGGGAGATTATGAACGAGTTCGGAGGCGGATTCTGGAAGGATGCCTATTTCTGGAAGTCGCTCAATCTGACCTTCGCGATCACGGTCCTTACGACCTTCATCGCGGCCGTGCTGGGCATCCCCGCAGCCTATGGGCTTTCCCGGTACAAGATCCCCGGCAAATCCTTCATCGATGTCCTTTTCTCTTCCCTGATGGTGATGCCCGGTTCTGTCATCGGCATCTGCCTGATCGTGATGTTCAACTACGGCCCCTTGTGGAAATTGCAGCAGGCCCTGGGCTTCAAGTTCGCCCACAGCATCTTTCCGGGCATGGTCATCGCGTCGCTGGTGCTCTCTTTCGCGTTCGGAATGAGCGCCTGGAAGGCCGCCTTCGACAGCGTCAATCCGCGCTTCGAGCAGATCGCCCGGTCGCTCGGCAGCAACCGCTACCGCGCCTTTCGCACGGTGACCCTGCCTCTGGCCAAAAGCGGGATCGTCGCCGGGATCATCCTGGCGTGGACCCGGGCAATGGCGGAGTTCAGCGCGGTCCTCTTCTTCTGCGGGACCTTTCGGGAACTGCCTCCGTCGCGGTTTTCGGACCTGACCAAAATGCTGCAGATGGATCAGGCCGACTGGGTCTCGGTGGCCGTCTGGGCCCAGGTGGAGTTCGGCAATGTGGAATACGGTTTTGCTCTGGCCTTTGTTCTGGTGCTCGTGGGGGGGATTTCGGTCTACGCCATGCACCGCATCGGGGCAAAGGGCTATGTGTGGTAAGGAGATCAAATCATGCTTGAAGTCAAAAAGCTCGGTGGAAATCTGGGGGGGTTCACGCTCCACGATATCGATCTGAAGGTGCCGAAAGGGGAGTATTTTTCGATCCTCGGCTCGACCGGCGCCGGCAAGACGGTCCTGATCGAGTATATCGCGGGGATTTACAAGCCGGATAACGGCAGCATCCTGGTGGGTGGGGAGGACGTGACACCCCTCTATCCAGAGGAGCGGAACATCGGGTATGTCCCGCAGGACTATGCCCTGTTCCCCAATCTGACGGTCGAAAAGAACATCGCGTACGGCCTGGAGGCGAGGAGGATGCCTGTGGATCAGATCTCCCAGGTCGTTTCGCAGATGATCTCACTGCTCCGGATCGAGTATATCCGTCATCGCATGCCCCTCAACCTGAGCGGCGGCGAGAAGCAGCGGGTCGCCCTGGGGCGTGCGCTGGCGACCAGTCCGAGGCTGCTCCTCCTGGATGAGCCCCTGAGCGCATTGGATGAAAATCTGAGGGGAGAGATGGCGAGGGAGTTGAGGCAGATCCAGCGCGAGGTGAATGCGACCTTTATCCATGTCTGCCACAACTTCGAAGAGGCCGCCGATGTCTCCGACCGCGTCGCCATCATGGACGGTGGACGAATAGTCCAAATCGGCACGCTGAAGGAGATCATGGCCAGTCCGAAGAATGCCTTCGTGGCGAGGTTTGTAAAATCGCAAAACATCTTCCCGGCTGAGAGCGACGGATCGGAGATCCGGATCGGCGAGCATTGCTTTAGGAAGAAAAACCCGTTCAAGGGAAAGGTCATCGCCGTGATCAGGCCGGAGCACATCGAGGTTCTGGAAAATGAAAACGGCAACGAAAAACAAGGCTCTGTCGTGACGGTCATCCGCACGCTCGAAAAACCCTATTTCAACGAGATCACGGTCGATGGCGCCATGCCATTGGTCATCCACACATCGACCGATCGGGTATCCCATACCGGAGATCGCATCAGGATACATATTCCGCCGGAACATATTGTGGTGATGAATGATTGAGAAACGTAAGAAAGGGGAGATTATGCCGTCGAGACACGCAAGAGTTTTCATGATTTTTCTGGTGCTTCTGTTTTTCGGACCCTTGATGGTGCAATCCGAGGCGAAGGCCGATTGGCTGGACGATCGGTTGAAGGGGATCGAACTCGGCCCCGGCAGGCTCGATTTGAGCGCCAATGTCCGTTTCCGGTACGAGTATATGGACCAGTTCAACATCCAGACCTACGGGACGGGCCGGGACGACGAGGTTTTGCTGACGCGTGTACGGGTCAACCTGGGGTACACGCTGCCGCAGAAGATAAACTTTTTCGTGCAGTTTCAGGACGCGCGCTTCTTTCTCTCCGACCTCGACAAGGATGATTTCGGGCGGAGCTGTCCCTATCTGAATGAGCTGGACCTTCGGCAGGCCTTCGTGGAATGGCGGGAGATAGGGACATCCCCCTTGGGTTTCAAGGTGGGAAGGCAGGCTATCAAGTACGGAGACAACCGGATCTTCGGTCCCGGAGACTGGGGCAACGTCGGCCGCTACACGTGGGATGCCGGAAAGCTGCTGTGGCAGAGCAAGAGTGTGGATGTCGATATCTTTGCCGGGGAGCGCATCTTCTACCTCAAAGACGAATTCGATGACGAACACTATCCCTACAAGGCGTACGCAGCCTACGCACAGATCAAGGCGGTCCCGGGGAACAAACTCGACCTCTTCTACGTCGTCAAACACGATTCGGATGAGACCACCAAGGGCGAATCCGGGCTCGGAGACCTGCTGGTCCAGACCGTGGGTTTTTATGCCAAGGGGAAGTGGAATCGGCTGGACTACGCCTCAACCTTCGCCTACCAGTTCGGGGATTATGGCCGGGACAGCGTCCGCGCCTTCGGTTTCAACGTCGAGGGCGGGTACACCTTCCCGGCGCCTTGGAAGCCGCGTCTCGCCGCCGCGGTCAGCTACGCCTCCGGAGACGATGACCCCAAGGACGGGAGACACGGGACGTTCGACGGGGTGTTCGGCGCCATCGATCTGTACTACGGGCGCATGAACCTGTTTTCCTGGATGAACCTGGTGGACCTCCAGGTCGGCGTGGGGGTGAAACCGGCCGAGAAGATGAAACTGTCCCTCGATTATCACCACTTCCGCCTGGCGGAGGATCGGGATGCCTGGTACTACTGCACCGGAAAAAAGATGCGGTGGGACCCGACCGGCTCCTCCGGCTCGGAACTGGGAGAAGAGATCGATCTGATCTGGAAGTATCAGGTGTGCCCTCGCATCGGGCTGATGGCGGGATGCGCAGGATTTTACCCGGGCGAGTTCGTCGAAAAGACCGGCAGCCATGAGGATGCCTATTGGGCCTTCGGCCAGATCGAAATCAAGATCTGATCCGGGGGCGCAGGACGATCCGCCATCCTGGAATTCTTGCTCTTTTGCCCGGAGAAGGTTATGTTAGGGGCGCATGACTGCCTTGATCGAAACGGACGGCCCCCGCCGCCGGCGGAGGAGCCGGTCCGGATCTTTCGCGGCACGCAAGCGATGCGTGAAGAAATGAGTGTCACCGTTAACTTGTTTCGATCCGGAAATGGTTTCCCTGGTACAATCGAGTTTGCAAATCGGAATTGAGGGCTTTTCTTCACACCCTTCGGGTGCTCAGCCCCATCCCGCAGGGATGGGTCCTGGTTTCTTCACTCCCCCCGGGTGCTCGGTTCCAGCGCTTCACTGTGGGTCCAGATTTGCCGATTTCAAGGAAATCGAGCGTTCATGTGCCGGCGGCCTGGGAGTCGCCGCACAAGCAAACGTGCAGATTGACGCCGAGATTGGCAGAAAAAGGACCATTTCCGGATGGAAACTTACTAACCATCGCGTAGAGGAGGATTTCTATGGCGGAAAAGCCGAAAGTGGGCTGTGCGCGTCCAACCGGCGGTTTGGTCGGACAGGCAGGTGAGGCCAAAGAACCGCAACCTTCGACACCGGCAAAGGAGGAAAGAAAGATGATCCAGGTGGGAAAACCAGCCCCCGATTTTGTCGCCCCGGCCTATCACAAGGGCGAGTTCACAGCCGTAAAGCTCTCGGAGTGTTTGGGGAAATGGGTGGTATTGTGCTTCTACCCCGGTGATTTCACCTTCGTCTGAGCGACCGAGATATCGGCGGTCGCCGATCGATATCCAGAGTTTCAGAAACTGGGGGTCGAGGTCCTGTCCATGAGCGTTGACAGTGTCTTCGTGCACAAGATGTGGAACGACTACGAATTGTCCAAGATGGTCAAAGGAGGCGTGCCTTTCCCAATGCTTGCCGACGGTGGGGGGAAGGTCGGGCTGGCCTACGGGGTGTACGATGAGGATGCCGGGGTCGAGAACCGCGGCCGGTTCATCATCGACCCGGACGGCGTGATCCAGGGATACGAGGTCCTGACGCCCCCGGTCGGGCGCCATGTCGCCGAGACCCTTCGCCAGATTCAGGCCTTCCAGCACGTCAGAGCGACCAAAGGGGCCGAGGCCACCCCATCGGGATGGCGGCCCGGCAAGCTCACCCTGAAGCCTGGGCCGGACCTCGTGGGGAAGGTCTGGGAGGTCTGGAAACCGGAAATGGAGCGCGAATAGCGCATTTTGAAGGGGCTGCATCCCCGCGGCCCTGCATCAGCCACATCCCTTGCCGGCGGCGGCCACCGTTCACGAAACGGTGCCGCCGCCGGCGTCTTCGGGCTTTGCCCCCGGCCGGTGCTCCCGGGGCCGAGCCGGGGCCGCTGCGCTTTTCATGGGCCTTTGCTGCAGGCGCCCTGGGCGCTCCTTTGGAGGGAGGCGCCTCCGGGGCTTTGGCATACGTCCTGCCCCCTGCCTGCGCGGCTCTTTGCGCTCTCAGATGGAGCGCAGGCGCTGGTCGTAATCCTCCGCATACCGCCGGATCTGCCCCTGGTCTGCGAAGCTGTAATAGGTGTTGTGTCCGATCACGATGTGGTCGAGGACCTGGATCATGAGGAGCTTTGCGGCCCAGACGAGGTCCCGCGTGAGGCGCTGGTCCTCCGGGGAGGGGGAGGGGTCGCCGGAAGGGTGGTTGTGGACGAAGACGAGAGCGGCCGCCTTGAGCTCCAGGGCCAGCCCCATGATCTCCCGGGGATAGACGGCGCTTCCGGTCAACGATCCGGCAAAGAGGTCCCGATCCTCGATCAGCATGTTCTTGCGGTTCAGAAACAGGACCTTGAAGACCTCGCGCTTGAGGTCCCGCATGCTGTGAAACAGGTAGTCGAAGATGCATTGCGATGAGGAGAAGAAGGGCTGGGCTGCGGCCCGGTCCCGAAGGTAGCGCGCAGCGGTCTGGTGAACGAGTTGGAGATACAGGGCGTTGCGGGCGCCGATCCCGGGTATGGCCGTCAGTTTTTCGAGGGGCGCCGAAAGGACCGCCGACAGGCTCCCCAGGCGCTTCATGGCCTCCCTCGCCGCCGGTTTGAGGTCCCCCCGGGGCGTTCCGAGCGTCAGCAGGAACTCCACCACTTCTTCATCCGAAAAGCGTTCGAGCCCGCCTTCCACAAAACGTTGACGCAGCCTCTCGCGATGGCCTTCGACGCGCCTGCGCCATGCGGCTTCGTCCTTCATGACCTGCCGTCAGAATCAAAAAGGGTTGAGGGTTTTTTCCTGGGGCCGCGAAGGGCTTTGCCTGAAATCGAGGAAAAGCTGGTCCGGGGGGGCAGCGCAACGGAAAGCGTAAAACCGGCCGCTTCGGGAAAGGGGGATTGCCTTGGGGGCCGTCGCGATGATAGAATAAAAAAAATATCCTCCGGAGTCAATCCACCTTATAGACACCCTCGGACTCCGCTTTCTTTTTATAGATTTCCTCAGGGTCTCCGCCGCATGGAAAAGCAACCGCCAGAATCTTGCGCACTCGAAGTCAACCTGGCCTGCACCCGCGTGGATGTCACCGTCGACGAGCGCTACCGGGTGATCGAACGGGTCATGGCGAAATACCCGGGTCTGAAGGAAGGCCTCGAGACGTACCTCGAGGAGGTCTGCCACCCTTACCGCAACTGGGCCTTTATCGTCAAAGAGACCCGGGGGTACGCGCTGAACTATTTCCACGCGTTGAAGACCCACCCCGAGGGGGTCGAAGCGGCCGGGGTTTACTGCGACATCTTCTTCATGGCGCTTGGATCCGCGGGGACCAAATCGGTCAAGCAGGATGCCGCGGACAACCTGCTTGTGCTGCTTCAGAAGATCATCCGGGAAGGCGTCCGGGAGGCCCCGGCCTTCTATGCGCTCCTGGACCGCGTGTTCGAATCGATCCGGTGCCTGGAGGAGGGCCTCTTCCGGCGCTTCGTCCGGAGTTTCTACCGCATCAACCGCCTGGGGCGCGAGCTGATCGACGCGGGGCCCCCCGACTGCACCGTCGCCGCCCTGCGCCGCCTTCTGGCGGATTATTACCGGGCCGCCTATGACGAGTGGATGGCGCAGCCCGATCCACTGGAATGGTTTCGGGCCGAGGCGGCGCCGGACACGAAGGCGGTGCCCGAAGACGCCTTCGCCGATCTCCAGCATGCGAGGCTGGCGGCCGCGCGCGAAGACCTCGAACAGGCGCTCCGCTCCTCCGAGGAGGACGGCCTGAAGCCCGTCGAGCGCATCCTGGCGCTCCCCGGCTACGGGGAGATCGTAGCCGCCTATGAAGCGGCCCCGAGGGCGATCGAGGAGGCGGGCGGCGGCGGTGAGACGGGCCGGATGTGGAAGCTCTGGTTCCTGCTGCACATGATGGATCTGGAGGGGCTCGCCGTTCTGCACGAAGAGATCCTGCGCGAGATCAACCGGACGCTCGTCCGCCTGATCGAGCACGAGGGCCCCGAGCGGGTCCGGGAGGCCCTCGAGAAGACCTTTACCATCCTGAAGCGCATGGCGGGCGCCTATCCGGGGACGGCCCTGACCTGCGTCCTGAATCTCGGCCAGGCCGTTTACAAGACCGGGGACTGCGGGCTGATCCTCTTTTTCCAGGACCACGCGATCGGCATGGGCTTCGAGGCGCCCGATTTCCGGGGGGTCACCGACGAGTGGCAGCTCCAGGCCAACGATGCGCACGTACAGAACATCCGCACGTGGCTCGGGTTGATCGAATGCGAGCCGCGCTGGAGCAGGCGGTTGCTGTCGGCGCTGATCGTCCACTTGGGGCTGAGCGGCGTCCTCATCCGGGACACCGACCTCTTCCCCCGCGACATCACCGCGCTCCTGAACAGCGGCGTTCGCCCCGTCTACAATCTCGTCAAGCAGTTGGCGCGTCTCTTCCCGTCCTATTTCAACGACATCGGCGCCGAGGGCCCCCTGCGCGACGTGAGCACGCGCCTGGATGAGATCACGCGCCGCGACGACGCGCTGGTCCATTTCGTCCGCAAACAAAGCCATGTCGAGAGCAGCAACCGGATCGTCGGGCTGATGGAGGGGCTGCTGCACTACTGGCTGACCCGGGAGAAAATCCCCCTCGAACCCTATGTCCCGCTAGGCCTTTATGAGCGCCTCGGCAGCGAAGGCCCTTTCCTGGACGGCGTTCATGCGGTCCTCAGCCAGGCCGCCGAAGCGGCGGGGGCGCGGGGTGTCGAGGACCTGCTCGAGATCCCGGATGAGACGATCGCCGAGGCTTCCGATGTCGACCCCAAGGAGGCCGAACGGGTGCGGCTCGCGATCCGCCTCTACCGCCTCCTTTTTCAAAAATACGAACACGGCTACACCGACCTCGAGTCCTATCTCGGCGTAGTCAGACCGGGGGTCCTGCCCGGGGTGGAGCGTCTTAGGGAGGCGCTCCACGTGGCCGATCCGGTCAGCCAGCTCGAAGGCCTCCTCGACCACCTGGAGGAGCTGAAGGACCTGATCCTGTCCGACGAGCGCTTCGAGGCCCAGGAAGACATCTATCACAAGCGGCACTTCGCGGTGGACATCCCCTCCACCTACGGGAGCTACCACGAGCCGAAATTCGATGCCCTCGGGCTGACCTTCAGGCTCGAAGCCCTGGTCAACGTGCGCTTCGAAAACCTGCTCGAAAGGATCGAACTCGGATTCGTCACCCGTGGGGGCTTCCGGGAGATCCGGAACACCCTGCGCCTCTTCACGCGCGCCCTTGCGGTGGACGGCATCCTGAGCCAGGAGCTCGAACGGCAGCTGGACCTCCTGGATCATTCCCTGGCGATCCGGGGGTTTTCGGCCGGCCAGTATGTGGACATTTTTCAGGGCTTCTCGCGGGCCGTCGGGAACATCGTCCAGGACTATTTCAACAACATCCACCAGGAAAACCTGCTGAGGGCGGCCTCCGAGGTCCCTCTGACGCGGATCCTCCCCCGTTTCAGGGACCCGCAGGAACCGGAAGGCGGGGAGGCGGACCGCACGCGGCTTGCCCAGCGAATAAGCGAGATCTTCCTGCGCGATCGGATCGCTTCTTCGCTCGGCCTTCAGCCGTTGGATCGCCTCATCGGCCGGATTCTCGACACGCTCAGGAAACAGGCGGCGGAGCTGCCGCCCGAGTCGCTTCGTCTGCTCCTGGACTATGAGCCGCAGCGCGCTGTGACGCCGTTTCACCCGGTCAAGCCGGAGGTGAAGGACGTCATCCATTTAGGGAGCAAGGGGCTGAATCTCGTCCGCATCCAAGAGCTGGGGCTGCCCGTGCCCCCTGGATTCATCGTCACGACCGATGTCTTCCGCGGCCGGGAGCTGGTCCGGGATTACGAACCGGTGCGCCGGCGCTTCGAAGCGGATCTCCGGCGCGGGATCGCGCGCCTCGAAGAGGAGACCGGGCGGGGCTTCGGCCGGCCCGAGAAGCCGCTCCTCCTGGCGGTCAGAAGCGGCGCGTCGATTTCGCTGCCGGGCATGATGACGACTTTCCTCAATATCGGACTCGACGAAACGATCGTTCAGCGCCTGGCGGAGGAGAGCGGCAACGCGTGGTTCGCCTGGGACACGTTTCGGCGGCTCCAGCAGTCCTTCGGGATGGCGGGGGGCATCGCGCGGGACCGTTTCGACGATCTCATGGAGGAGCACAAGGCCGGGGCCGGCGTACGCCACAAGCGGGAGTTTTCGGACGACCGGATGAAGGATCTCGCACTGGCCTATGCGGCGCTTGTCCGCGGCCAGGGGATCCTGGTCCCGGATGAGCCGATGGAACAGTTGATGGCTGCGTTGCACCTGGTGTTCGATTCCTGGTTTGCGCCGAAGGCCGCCGCATACCGGAAGATCATGGGGATCTCGGATGATTGGGGGACTGCCGTGACGGTGCAGGGCATGGTCTTCGGCAACCGGTCGCGGGATTCGGGCGCGGGGGTGCTTTTCACCCACAGCCCGCGGATGCCTGCCGACATGGTGCGCCTCTGGGGGGACTTCACCCCGGGCAATCAGGGGGAGGATGTGGTCTCGGGCCTGGTGACGACCCTCCCGGTTTCGGAACAGCAGGCAGCCATGGAAGACCGCGCCGGGGAGGGCTCCCTCGAAACCCTCTTCCCGGAAATATATCTTGCCCTGAAGCGCTATGCCGAAAGGCTGATCGATCAGAACGGCTGGACCCCGCAGGAGATGGAGTTCACCTTCGAGGGGCCTCAGCCGGAGCGCCTCTATTTTCTTCAGACCCGCGACATGGGGATCCGCGAGCGGAAGCAGGTCCAGGCCTTCGACATCGCGGACGGTGAGCCGCCGCGGGTGCTGGGGCACGGCGTGGGCGTCAGCGGCGGCGCGATGGTCGGGCGCGTGGTCTTCAAGCGGGAAGAGATCGCAGACTGGCGTCAGCGGGAGCCGGAGACGCCCCTGGTCCTGGTGCGGGGGGACACAGTGCCGGACGACATCGTCGAGATCCACGAGGCCGACGGGCTTCTGACCGCGCGGGGCGGGGCCACCTCGCATGCGGCGATCGTGGCCCATCGGCTCGGCAAGACCTGCGTGGTGGGGTGCACAGCGCTCGTCTGCATGGAAAAGGACAGCGCCTGCTCGCTCGACCGCCAGGTTTTGAATGCCGGGGACTGGATCAGTCTTGACGGGAGGAGCGGGACGGTTTACCTTGGAAAATTAAAGGTTCGAACGGCATAAGGAGGTTGCTATGGCGGATATCATCGGCGGCGGATCCGGTCAGGGACGCAAACTTGGCATCAACGGCCTCGGCCGCATCGGCAAGATGACGCTCTGGCACCACGTGGCCCGGAAATATTTCGGGGAGGTGGTGGTCAACGTCGGGCGCGGTGTGGGCACCTCCCTCGCGGATCTCGCGCACTATATGGTTCATGACTCGACCTACGGGTCGCTCGGCGGCTACCTTTACGGTTATCAAGCGGGCCCGGTGGTCGAAGCGCTCGACGAATCGGCCGGCACCCTGCGCCTGGACGGCGTGCCGGTGAAGGTCCTGCGGGAGACGCGCAACCCGGCCGAGATCGCCTGGGCCGCGAACGGGGTCGAACTGGTGGTCGACACGACCGGGCAGTTCATCGATCCCACCCTGCCCGTGGACGCCCCGAAGGGGAGTGCGCGCGGGCACCTGGCCGCAGGGGCGCGCAAGGTGATCGTGTCCGCGCCCTTCAAGATCAAGGACAAGTCCAAATCCATGCCTGGGGATGCGGTGACGACCGTCATGGGCGTAAACGAGGACGCCTACGACCCGAAGGTGCACAAGATCGTCTCGAACGCCTCGTGCACGACCACCTGTTTGGCGCACATGGTGAAGCCGCTGCTCGATCGCTTCGGGGCCGACCGGATCCTGACGGCCTCGATGGCCACGATCCACGCCGTGACGTCCTCCCAGCAGGTCCTCGACCGGATGCCGGGCGCGGGGGCGACCGATCTGCGGAAGAACCGCGGCATCCTGAACAACATCATCCTCACGAGCACGGGGGCCGCCAACACGCTCGGGCTCGTCATCCCCGAGATGAAGGACATCGGGTTCATGGCGGAATCGGTCCGGATTCCGAACTCGACCGGCTCCCTCGTCATCCTCGTCGTGAATCTGCAGGAGGACCCCACCGGGGAGGGCATCCGCCGGGAGGACATCAACGCTGTTTACCGTGAGGCTGCGCAGCAGGATTCGCGCGGGTACCTCCATTACTCGGAGGAGCAGAACGTTTCCTCCGACATCATCGGGCTGCCGCGCGCGGCGGCCTTGATCGAGGGGCACGAGACGCTCACGCGGACCGCGGAGGTGGCGATCGACCTCGGAAAGGTCTGCGGCATCGACGCGCGCCCCGCAGCGGGCGCGCCGGCCGAACGCGTGCGGATCGCCATCACGCAGGCGGTCATCTATGGCTGGTACGACAACGAACTCGGATGCTACGTCAACATGCTCGGCGATCGGACGGTCTCCATCGCAGAAGCGATGGAATGATCCGTTGGCCGCCTTTTCGGCGGCGAAGCCATCATAAAGGAGTGCAAAGCGACTTTGGGGCGAAAACGGTTTTTTCTGAAGGTTCTGTGTTTTGTCGGACTGGGTACCTTCATTCAATGGCTGCAGGCCGATTGGGCCTTGGCGTGGGGGCCGGGGGTCCACACCCTCACTGCCCTCCATTTGATGGGGCATCTGAAGGAGATCCTGCCGGCCATCGCCGGGGCGGTGACCGCCTATCCCTTCGAATACCTTTACGGCTGCATGGCGGCCGATTTTTTCATCGGCAAGGGGAAGAAGAAGGCCGACGATCATCCGCACCACTGGGAGGGCGGGTTCCAGTTTCTCGCGGAGGCCCGCGACGATCAAGAACGCTCCTATGCCTATGGGTTTCTGTCCCACCTCGCGGCGGATGTCGCGGCGCATCATATCTTCATTCCCAAGATGCTCAGCCTCTTCCCGCCCGGAAACCGGATGGGCCATCTGTACTGGGAGCTCAAGGCCGATTACTGGATCGGGACCGATTATACGCAGCTGGCCAACCGGGTTCTCAAGATGGACCACCAAAACTGCGACGCCATCCTCGGGTTCATCGGCGGGAAGAGCCGGGGCCGGATGAGCGCCAGCAAGCTCCTCTACACCCAGTCGGTCAAGTTCACCGGTTTCGTGAATGCCAACCGCGAAGCGATCTGGGGGATGCGCGCGCCGCGCTGGCCGCTCTTCGAGCAGTATCTGGCGTTGACGCTCGATCTTTCCTGCCGACTGGTGCAGGATGTCCTCACGCGCCCCGATGAGAGCTCCTGCCTTCGCTTCGACCCGATGGGCAAGGTGCCGATCGAGACGGCCTGCCGCAAGTGGTTTTCGCGGCATCTGCGGAGCAGTGCCAAGCGGCCGGCGCCGTTTGTGATCGATCCTGATCTGCTGAAGCTATGAACGTCATCCATGTTTTGCCCCAACGGCTGGCGAGTCAGATCGCGGCCGGCGAGGTAATCGACCGCCCCGCCTCGGTCGTGAGGGAACTGATCGACAACGCGATCGATGCAGGGACCGACCGGGTCTCGGTGGAGATCGGCAAGGGGGGCCGGACCTCGATCCGGGTGGCGGACCGTGGGGTGGGCATGAGCCGCGAGGATCTGGCCCTGTGCGTCGAACGCCACGCGACCAGCAAGATCCGGAGCGCAGAGGACCTCTCCGCCATCCGCACCCTGGGGTTCCGCGGGGAGGCGCTGCCGAGCATCGCCTCCGTCTCCCGCTTTTCTATCACCTCCCGGCCTCATCATGAGATCGCCGCCTTCCGGCTCGAGATGGAGGGCGGGGGGAGGTGCACCATCATCGAGGCAGGCGCCCCGCCGGGGACGACAGTCGAGGTGCGTGATCTGTTTTTCAATCTGCCGGCCCGCCGGAAGTTCCTTCGGGCGGACCGCACCGAAGGCCGCTACGTCGTCGACACGGTGACGCAGATGGCCATGCCTTTCCCCGAGATCGCCTTCGAACTGGAGGAGGACGGCCGGGAGCTGCTGAGCCTCCCTGCTTCGGACAAGCCCGTGATCCGCTTTTCGGCTCTGGTTGGGCGCGACGTCGCTGAAGCGATGGCGGATCTCAAGAGTGAATGGGGCGGCTTCAGGGTCCGCGTCTTCACGGCGCCCGGAGAGTTTAGCCGAAAGCGGCCGGACCGTCTTCTGATCTATGTGAACCGCCGATACATCCGGGACCGGCTGATCCACCGTGCGGTGATGGACGCCTACGGCCAGCGGCTGATGCGGGGCCAGTACCCCCAGGCTCTGGTCTTTGTCGAGATGGACCCCGAAGAGGTCGATGTCAACGTACACCCGACGAAGCAGGAGGTCCGCTTCCGCAATGCCCAGGCGGTCTTTCGGGCGGTCTTCGAGACGGTTCAGAGGTCTTTCGGTGCCCCGTTGACGGCGGCTTTTGCAGGAGCCCCGCCGCCTCGGATGGACGCAGCCCCCCCGCCTGTCGAACAGTCGCTCCGGTTCCGTGCCGCGGAGCCTGAACGCACCTACGGTCCGATGGCCTCGGATCCATCGGATCCGCCGCCGTGGCGTTTCATCCCGGAGGAGGAGCCGGAGGCGCCTGGCGGAGAGGCTCGACCCCTTTCCGTGATCGGCCAGCTGGGGCGAAGCTACATCCTTTGCGAGGCGGCCGAGGGCCTGCTCATGGTGGACCAGCATGCCGCACACGAACGGGTGGTCTACGAGGCCCTCAAAGAGCAGGTCCGGGACGGACGCCTGGCCACCCAGGCCCATCTCTTCCCCCTGGAGATCGAGCTGGGTGCGCGGGAGGCGCGCACGGCGCTCGAGCAGCGGGAACAGCTCCTGCGGGTCGGCATCGAACTCGATCATTTCGGGGGCAACACGTTCCTCGTGAGGGCGGTGCCCGCCGTCTTGAAGGACCGGGACTGGCGAAAGCTCCTGGCGGATCTCCTGGCCCTCGCCGAGGAGGGCCGCACCTTGAGGGGTGAGGATCTTCTCGATCGGATGCTGATCACAATGGCCTGCCACGGTGCCATCCGGGCCGGGGACAGGCTCGTGCGCGAGGAGATGGAGCGGCTGCTCGAGCAGTTGAAGGGCCTCGATGTGCCCGATCACTGCCCCCACGGGAGGCCGGTCTTCCGGCAGATCCGCTACACCGAGCTCGAGAGGATGTTCAAACGCACGGTGTAGGCGTGTCTCGAGCGTTTCCTCGATGGAGGCCGAAGAGCTCGGGTCTCAGGGCATCGTTTATACATGCCGCAATGACGGCCTGAAGGGAGACAATGCATCGGGAACGGTCCAAGGTCATCGTGATCGCCGGACCGACGGCCGGCGGCAAGACCGCGTTGGCGGTCGAACTGGCGCAGCGCCTCGACGCTGAGGTGGTGAACGCCGATTCCATGCAGGTTTACCGCGGGATGGATATCGGTACGGCGAAGCCTTCGCTTTCCGAGAGGGCCGGGGTTCCTCATCACCTGCTCGACGTCGTGGACCCCGACCAGCCGTTCAACGCGGCGATCTTCCGCTCCCTGGCGCTTCCAGCCGTCCATGACATCGTCCGCCGCGGCAGGGTCTGCCTGGTCGTGGGCGGAACAGGGCTCTATATCCGGAGCCTCCTCGGGGGTCTGATGCCCGTGCCGCCGTCCGATCCGGCCGTGAGGAATGCCCTGATCGCGGAATGGAAGGATGGCGGCCTCGAGCGCCTCTATGCGAGGCTCGAACGACTGGATCCCGAGGCTGCCGCGAAGATCCACCCGCACGACGGGCTGCGGATCACACGGGCCCTGGAGATTCTGGCCCTGACCCGGCGGAAGGCCTCCGCCCTGGTCCGTGCCCACGGGTTCGGCGACAGGACGCTGAGCGCCCTGAAGATTGGTCTGGACGTTCCAAGATCGAAGCTTTATGAGAAGATCGATGTGCGCAGCCTCCACATGATGCGCTTGGGCCTGGTCGAAGAGACCGAGGGTCTCCTCCGCAGCGGGTTCTCCCCGGACCTGAAGCCGATGCAGGCGATCGGGTATCGCCATGCCGTGGGTTTTTTACAAGGCCGGTGGTCTATGGATGAAACGGCGGCGCTGCTCCAGCGGGACACCCGGAGGTATGCGAAGCGGCAGTTGACCTGGTTCAAGGCGGATCCGGAGATGCATTGGATGGCGCCCGAGGCGGTGGACAGAGTGCTCGCCGTGATCCGGAGGCACCTCGAAACAGACGACGGTGCGCTAAGAGATTCGAGCGGCGCGAGGGCTGGCTGATTGAAGATGGCCGGTCCTTTGCATCTGGCGGGCATTGAGGTTCAGAAGCTGCAGGCGGCCGGGTTTTCACCCTGAGTCTTTCTGCAGCCGAGGCACGATATCGTTTCAGCAAGGGGAGGGTTGATGAAGTATATAAAGGGAGCAGCGCTGCTGGCGATCCTCTGGACCGCGTTGACAGGAGCCGCCTTCGCGCAGATGAAGGAGCCGCCGGACCGGTACGTGATCGGCAGTTCGTCCATAAAGGCGGGGAATCAGGCGGCAGCCAGGCAGGGGGCGATCGCCGCCGCCCTCGCGAAGGGGATCGAGGCGGCTGTGGCTGACCGCGTGGAGAGCGCGCAGCTTGCGTCCGGGCTTGAAAGGGTTGTCAAGGACGTGCTCCCGAGATCGGCGGAACTTGTCCAGGAGTATGCCATCCTGCAGGAGGTCGCATCGGAAGGGAGCCTCTTTGTGCTCGTCAGGCTGCGGGTGAACGACGCCATGCTCGAGAAGGAGCTTCAGAAAGCGGGCCTCCTCCAAGAAGCGAACGCCCCGATCAAGATCCTGTTCATGGTGTCCGAGAAGCGGGACGGCGAACCGGCCTGCTGGTGGAAAGACCCCATGGCGCAGCCGGCGCTCGACACGACCGAGATCCTTCTGCATCAGACGTTCCAGGATCTGGGTTACGAGCCGGTGAACCGGGTGACCGCCTTCCCGGGCAAAGACATCGCCGCGTCGATGCGGGCTCTGGACCTGCGGGGCGAGGACATCTACCGCTGGGGTGGGTTGTATGGGGTGGAATGGGTGCTCTCGGGCCGAAGCGAGGTTCAAAGCGAGGGGAAGGTTTCCCTCGACCTGAAGGTCTATGATGTGCGCGCTCGGAAGGTGTTGGCTCAAAGCCGCGTCGTCGAGAGTCCGGGGGGTGGCGGGAGTGTGGAAGAGTCCGATCTGGCCGCATTGGACAGGGCGGTCCGGAAGGCGGCCGCCGAGCTTCAGCAGGGGCGTTCAGCGGCCCCGGACCGTGCTTCGGGTGAAGTGAGGACGCTCGAGGTGTTTTTGAAAGGCTTCCGATCCTATGAGGAAGTAAACCGGTTCCAGAGCTTTCTTGCAAGCGGCGTCCCCGGCGTGCAGTCGGTCAAACCCAGCCGCGCCGGGCGCGATGGGGTCGGCTACGAGGTCCTCTTCAGGGGCGACGCGGCGCAGCTGCTCACGGTCGTCGATCAGAGCCCGAACCGCCCCTTCGCGATGAGGGGGGAAACAGGTCCTGACGGTGCGCTGATCTTTTCCGTTTCACCTTCGGGTTATTGAGCGATATGACGGTCCCGAATCTGATCACCAGCCTGCGGGTCATCCTGGTGCCGATCTTCGTCATTTACCTCCTGGATGACCGGTTGACCGCCGCCCTGATCGTCTTTGTCATCGCCGGGGTGAGCGATGGGGTCGACGGCTTCATCGCGCGCGCCTTCAATCAAAAAAGCCAGATCGGCGCCTTCCTCGATCCCCTTGCCGACAAGATCCTGCTGGTGGCTGCCTTCATCGTCCTGGCGGCCCGCGGCTTCATCCCCGTGTGGCTCACGGTGGTTGCCATCAGCCGGGATGTGCTGATCCTCCTGGGGGTCCTCATCCTCTTCATCACCCGGCATGAAGTGGTCATGTGCCCGTCCGTGGTCAGCAAGATCACGACCTTTTTTCAGCTCCTCAGCATATTCGTGGTGCTGTCCGATGAGAAACTCCACCTGCGGGGGTTGGTCGGTGAGCCGGTGTTCTGGGTGACGGGGGCGTTGACCGTCGTCTCCGGTCTCCATTACATGCGTTACTGGTTTAGAAAAATGAGCGAGGAGGAAACGCCGCGCCTCTGAGCGTCCCCCTGGCAGGGGCCGGGCGTTTGCGCATTATGGAGCACCTGCAGAGTCTGCTCGGTTTGTTGACGCTGGTTGCGGCCGCCTGGTTTTTCTCGGAGAACCGGCGGGGGGTGAGGCTGCGCATTGTCTGCACCGGCCTTGCGCTGCAGGTCCTTTTGGCCGTCCTCTTTTTGAGGCTGCCGGGCAGCCGTGGCCTCTTTTTTTCACTGAACACCGTCGTCGGCTTCATCGAGGAGGCGACCCGCGCAGGAACCGGATTCGTCTTCGGTTACCTGGGCGGGGCCGAGCTGCCTTTCGACGAGAAGGCACCCGGGTTGAGCTACGTCTTTGCCTTCAGGGGCCTCCCGCTTGTTCTGGTCATAGGGGCCCTGTCTTCTCTCCTCTTTTACTGGAGGATCATTCCGGCTGTGGTCCGGTCCTTCTCCTGGGTGCTGGTGCGGCTGATGCGGATCGGCGGGGTCGAAGGCCTTGGGAGCGCGGTCAATGTCTTTGTCGGGATGGTCGAATCCCCGCTGATCGTGAGGCCCTATATGGCAAAGGTCTCGAGAAGCGAGCTCTTCACGATCATGACCTCGGGGATGGCGACCATCGCGGGTACGGTGATGGTCCTTTACGCCGGCATCCTCAGCCGGGTGGTGCCGGACATCATGGGGCACCTTCTGACGGCCTCCCTGATCAGCGTTCCGGCGGCCATTACGGTCGCCAAGGTGATGGTCCCGGAGGAGGGCGAGCCGTCCTCCGGCGACATCGCCATCCCGCGCATGGCGGACAGCTCCATGGACGCCATTACCAAGGGGGCGCTCGAGGGGGCGAAGCTCCTCATCGGCATCATCGCGATGCTGGTCGTTCTGGTCGCCCTGGTCAAGCTCGTCAATCTGATTCTGGCGATCGGGCCCGACATCCACGGCAGCGCCTTGACGTTCCAGCGCATCCTCGGCTGGGTCATGGCCCCGGTCACCTGGCTCATGGGCGTTCCGTGGGCCGAAGCGCACATCGCGGGCGCCCTGATGGGCACCAAGACGGTCCTGAACGAACTCCTGGCCTACATCGATCTGTCCAATCTGCCCGAGGGCGCCCTGAGCATGAGGAGTCGTCTGATCATGATCTACGCCATGTGCGGCTTCGCCAATTTCGGGTCCCTCGGAATCATGATCGGCGGCATGGGGACCATGGCGCCCGAGAGGCGGAGTGAGATCGTGGCCCTAGGGCTGAAATCCATCGTGGCCGGCACCCTCGCCACCTGCATGACCGGAGCGCTGGTAGGGATCATCCTCTAGCCCGCCGCCGACACGGATCCCGTTCGGCAAGTGATGGTGGGATGCCCCCCCGTTTGCGGGTGGAAGCGGATGCGCGTGCCGCAACGCACCTTGGGTCGGCAAGACAAAATCGCGCGCAAGCAAGAATTGATCTTGACAAGAACCCCCGGCCCCTGCTATCTAACAAGCTTTCCACAGGCACGTAGCTCAGGGGGAGAGCACTACCCTGACACGGTAGGGGTCCGGGGTTCAAATCCCCGCGTGCCTACCAGAACAAAACCAAAGACTTAGGCCAGAGACTTCATGTCCTGGCCTATCTTTTTTTCGGTCTAAATCTGTTAGCCCAAGTTTGCCATTTTTTTTACCGAAAGCTGATATTTCAGTATGTTAGTCGATTTTATGGTCACTACTCATTTTACGGTCGCGATTTTTTTCGGCATGGGGACCTCCTTTAGCCCGAGGTGCTGATAGATTTCCTGATGTTCGGGTTCAGCGCTGCTACAGAGGCGCAGATGCTTGCGCTGGACCGTATCCTGTTCTTTGACATTGAACTCGATGGTCAGGCGTTGGTGGGTCGAGAGGATATCTCGGACAGTGAGCCATGAACGATGGTCGCCACACAGGCGCAGCTTGTGTTCAATGATGTGCAGGAT
>NZ_AULM01000028.1 GCF_000422285.1 Desulfatiglans anilini DSM 4660 | reverse complement strand
AAGGAGATCAAGCGCTTGCGCGGAGGCGACCTGGTGGTCGCCGCACAAGCAAACGTGCAGATTGACGCCGAGATTGGCCAAAAAGACCATTTCCGGACGGAAACTCCCTAAGGTCCGGACCATTGCTCGTCAGCGGAAGGGGTGTCCGGCGAGGGGCCGTCATTCGGGAGCAGATTATAGATGAGAGTTTTCAGCGGTTCAATGCTATTCCCCATTTTTTCGACAAATCCCAAGGTGTCCAGGATCTCGGACCACTGATCGTCGACGGGGAGGAAGCCGTGTATGACGACCGGCAGGGCGGGGATGCGGCTGTCGAGCTTCTCGTAGAGCTGCTTTTCCTTCAGGTCCGGCAGATCTGGGTCCAGGATCAGGAGGTCCAGCCGTTCGGGTCCGAAGGCGCAATCGAGCACCTCCGCTGCGGATTTGGCCAAATGGACCTTGAACCCGTCGTTGGCCAGCTCACGTTTCAAGAAGTCCCTGATGTGCGGATTACGGTCAGCAACGAGAATCGTGAACATCCTTTCCACCGCCTCTGCCTCCGGATACATCCCCGTTGTTACGAATGGCGGATCCGCCTTGCTGCTCCGGGAGGCCACCAGCCCCCCATTCGGGTCCGGGTTCAACCCGATCGATCCAGCAGCTTGCGCGCCGCAGGGCTGTCCGGACTTTCTCCGGCCGCCGCAAGGCGGCCTGGCCGTTCACCCGTTCAGTTCGAGGCTGAGGGCATACAGGCCGTTTTCGGCGGCCTTTTTGACCTCGAAGCCGAGGCGCCGGGCCAACGCCAGCATCTGCGTGTTTTCCGCGAGCACCTGTCCAGTGATCCTTTTCATGCCCTTTTCCTTGGCGATCCCGATCAGGCGATCCATCAGGGCCGCTCCGATGCCTTGCCCCTGCCAGGGATCGCCCACAGCGACAGCGAATTCGGCCTCTTCCGTCCGCGGGGTGCTCATGAGGCGCGCGACCGCCAGGATCCGTTCGTGCTCCACCTCCGTGTCGATGGCCACAAGGGCCATGTCGCGGTCATAGTCGATTTGGGTCAGCCTGGCCAGCATCTTCGCCGGCAGGGCTTTCAAGGGGCTGAAAAACCGGAAATAGATGCTGCGGGGGGAAAGCGCCGAAAAGAGCTCGACCAGGAGCGGCGCGTCTTCCGGTTTAATGGGGCGGAGGAAGAAACGCCTTCCGTCTTTGGTGTTGATCATGGCCTCGTACTGATTCGGGTAGGGGCTGATCACCAGATGCCCGGGGGACGGCCCGGCGGGCGGTGCGATGCGGATGCGTGCATCCACCGCGAGGCCGCGGTGGGCGTCGAGCAGGAAAGGGTTGATGTCCAGTTCGGATATCTCCGGGAAATCCGTGACCAGCTGGGCCAGACGCACGAGGACTTCTTCCAGCAGTTCGATGTTGGCGCGGGGGATGTTCCGATAGCCCTCTAAGACCCGATGGATCCGGGTCTCCTCCATGAGGCGCCTGGCCAGAAGCCGGTTGAGCGGAGGCAGCGCCAGCGCGTGGTCCTTCCAAAGCTCCGTGAGGATGCCTCCCGCGCCGAAAAGGAGCACCGGCCCGAAATCGGGATCCATTTTGCTGCCGAGAATCAGTTCGTGCATCGGATGGGAGACCATGGGCTGCACGGTGACGCCGTCTATGCGTGCGTCCGCCTTGTAGGCGCGGGCGGCCGCGAGGATGCGCTCGAAGGCCTCCCGGGCCTCGTCGGGCGTTTTCAGGTTCAATTCGACGCCGCCGGCATCCGATTTGTGGACGATGTCCCGTGACAGGATCTTCATCACCGCCGGAAAGCCCAGCCGGGCGCTCAAGGCCGCCGCTTCGTCGGCGTCATGGGCGGTTTCGGTCGGATTGACGGGGATCCCATAGGCGCTCAGGATCTTTTTGGACAGGGGCTCGTCAAGCATTCCGCCGCCGTCCTCGAGGGCCTTCTCGATCATCGATTTTGCCGTGACCCCGTCGAAATAGAGCGAGCGGTCGAATTTCGGCGGGATCTCGTGGAGCATTTCCAGGTTGCGGGCGTAGGAAACTGCGTACATAAAGGCCGTGACCGCGCGTTCTGGCGAGTCGTAGGTGGGGAAGGCGGACTGATTCATGGCCTCCCGCCCCGGGTCCGCCCCCTCACCGCCCATCCAGACGGAGAAGAGCGGCATGTCCGGATTTTTGTTCCGGAAGGCGGATACGAGCGCGGAAGCGACCTCGGCCGTCGGGTTCAGGCCCTGCGGGACATAGACGGTCATGAGCGCATCCATCTCTTTGGCCGAAAGACAGATCTCGGCTGCGGCCTTCCACCGTTCGGGGACGGCGTCTCCCAGGATGTCGATCGGGTTGCGCCTGCTCCAAAAAGGCGGAAGCAATGCATCGAGCGCCTTCAGCGTATCGGGTTGGAGGGGGGCCGGTTCGAGGCCGTAGGAGGCCAGGGCGTCGGCGGCCATGACCCCCGGGCCGCCTCCGTTCGTGAGGATGCACAGCCTGTTTCCGCGCGGGTTGTGCTGCTTGGCGAACAGTTCGGCACAGTCGAAGAGTTCATTCATGGTCTCGACCCGCAGCATGCCGGCCCGCTTGAAAGCGGCATCGTAGACGGCGTCTTCCCCCGCCATCGCACCGGTGTGGGAGGATGCCGCCGCGGCGCCGGCGGCCGACCGGCCCGCTTTGAGCACCACGATGGGTTTGACCCGCGAGACGGCGCGCGCGGCGCTCATGAACTTGCGCAGATGGGTCAGGCTTTCGACGTAAAGCACGATGGCGCTAACGTCGGGGTCATGCCCGAGGTAGTCGACGAGGTCCCCGAAGTCGACATCCAGCATCGACCCGATACTGACGAAATAGCGGAAACCGATCCCCTCGCGTTCAGAGAGGTCCAGGATGGCGGCGCACATGGCGCCGCTCTGCGAGATGAATGCAAGCCGGCCGCTGAGCGGCGCCCGGTGGGCAAAGGTCGCGTTGAGCTTCACGGAAGCGGATACGATGCCCATGCAGTTGGGGCCGATGATCCGGATCCCGGCCGCGTCGGCGCTCTCCCGGATAGCCCTTTCGACGGCGCGGCCGCGCTCCCCGGTTTCCTTCCCGCCGGCGGAGATCACGATGGCACCGCCAAGGCCTGCCGCCTCGCCGTCATCGATGACGGCGGGCACCTTTTCGATGGGCACGGCGACAACCGCCAGGTCGACCGGTTCTCCGATCTCCCTGAGGGATGCGTAGCACCGGGTCCCCATCAATTCTTTGTACTTCGGGTTGACGGGGAAGACGGCCCCTTTGAAGGGCGCCTCCAGCAGGTTGCTCAGAAGCGCTTCGCCGATGGTGCCGGCCTTCTCCGTGGCGCCGACGAGCGCCACGCTCGACGGCATGAAGATCTTCTCGAGGTTGTAGATACTCACCGCCTGCCTCCGGTACACGATCTGGAAGAAACAGCCACTCGGTCACGCATGCGTGTTCATCCGGAAATGATTTCGCCGTAGAACCCGGTTTCCATCCAAAAAGGAGGATTTTTCTTTACACGCTGCGCGTGCTCAGTCCCACCGCTTCGCGGCGGGTCCCGGTCTGGGTCATGTCAATGAAATCAAATAGCTGCGCTGAGACGGCCTGCAGGTCGCCGCACAAGCAAACGTGCAGATTCACGCCGAGATTGGCCCAATAGACCATTTCCGGATGAAATCTAGTTGATGACCCATATCGCCAGGCCCTTCCCCATTTGGATCAGCTTGTTTGTGACGCGGCCCAAAAAAAACTGCTCCACCTTGCTGATCCCCCTTCGGCCGGCGATGATGGTGCCGTACCCGCCTTTTCGGGCCTCTTCCACGATGGCGGCCGCCCGCGACGGGACATTCGTGATGACCTGGGTGCTGATCTGGGTGGGGCGCATCCCCCCGGCCATGAGGTGCTCTTTGGCCTCGTCGAAAAACCGTCCGATCACGATTTCGGCCTCTCCGATCGTCTCTCTGGTGGAGGCCCTGACAACATGGGTCAGGGTGACCTCCATCGAGCTGCCGTCAAGGGTTGCAGCGGCAAAATCGACAGCGCGCAGCGATCCTTCGGACCCGTCCACCGCGATCAGGACCTTGCCCGGGCGGGCCCCCTTTCCGACCAGGATCAGGGGAGTGAAATGCATCCCCTCGAGGAGTTTGGTGGAAACGCTGCCGAGGACGATTCGCCTCAGGTGGGCCATGCCTTTGCGGCCGACGAGCACGGCGTGGCATCCTTTTGCGGCCTGTTTGAGGATGTCCCTGGCGATCCCCGACTCCCTCGCATGAATCAGGATCCTGACCGATTCCGGTGAAAACCCGGCCTTCAACAAGTGTTTGCGCGCCTTTTCCATATAGGCCTTGAGCCGTTTCTCCTCTTCGATGGCCCAGGCGTGCACCTCCGCGATGCGGCGCCCGACGTGAGGCTGCTGCTGCAGGTCCCAGTAAGGTTCCGGGATCCTGCTGAATACGCTGAAGAGCACGACCGGCATGCTGCGCATGGACGGGATTTCGCTGATGTACCTGACGGTCTGAAAGGCGCGTTCGGAGCCGTCGAGTGCGAGCAGCAGCGGTTTTTGGGGGGTTTCAGCCATGGTCCGCCTCCTGTAAGTGAGAGGGTGGGGTCTGCCTGCCGGGTGGGGTCCCGTGTTCAGGCAGATTCTCCATAGATCTCTCGGATGTTTTCGCGATGGTCCACCATATACAGCAGTGCAGCTTTCTGACGGAGTTCTTCTTTCAGTTCGGCCAGCCTGGAGCGGTCCACCCCGTACATCCGGATGAATACCTGGCGGTAGCCCTTCGGCGCCCGTTCGTAGCTGGTCAGGATGCTGACCATGCGGCCGCCGTATTTACGGATGATGTCCGCCACGGTCTTGATCGAGCCCGGTGTGTCTTCCACCTGGAACCCGAACTGGATGCCCCGGTGCCCGACGCCCGTGAGGCTGATGAGGCAGCGGAAGATGTCCCCCTTGGTGATGGCCCCTGCGAGATTGCCGTCGTGGTCGACCACCGGTGCCCCGGAAATCCTGTGTTTGAGGAGGATTTCCGCTGTTTCCTCGACCGTGTGGTCGAAGGGAACCAGAATGGGGTCTTTGGTCATGATATCGGCCAGCTTGATCCGCGATATCAGATAGAGAAGTTCGTGCACCTCGAGCGTGGTGGCATCGGAGGCGGAGGCCCGTTTGAGATCCCTGTCCGTTACGATACCGACGATTTTGCCCCGTTTCATGACCGGCAGCATGCCGATGTCATGCTGCTTCATCCGCTTGGTGGCCTCCTGCATGTTGTCGTTGATGTCGATCGTGATCACGTTCCGGCTCATCCAATCCTTGACGAGCATGCCTGCACCTCCTGCCCTGAAGCGTTTCCCGAAGTTTGCCCGCGCCCCTTCACCGAAAACCCGACTGCCGGGGCGGGGACGCCAGGTTTCATCCCCTCGTTTTCCGAATGAAACCCAGTTTAGCACAAAGCAACATATATGCCAAACAATCGACTGGCCGGTGGCTGCCGCCCGGACCGGTTTTTCCTGCGGTCAATGGGTCGGCCGGCGGCCTTTGGCGTAGAGGCCTCTGTTGAGCCTTTTTACAATGTGTAAAAAATCCCTTTGCTTTGGGGCCGGGCTTCCGGGAGATTCGGGATTTGCATTTTGCCCGCCTCGCCATTAGAATCTTCTGATGTGAAATGAACGTCGAGGACCGGAGCTTTCCCGGTGTTTCCGGAAGGGAAACCCGGGCCGGGTCCGGGAAGCATCTGCAGGCCCCCCGATGAGCGGGTGGCCTTGTCTATGGAGGATTTGGAATGGCTGAAACGGTAACCCTGGATGGGGTGGAGATCCACCTCGCCGCCCCCGACGATGTCCCTCTCCGCTGGGTGGGCCAGCCGGAGCTGGTCACCCAGGTCCTGGCGGCCTGGCTCGTTTTGGGGGAAGAAGACCTCCCGCTGAATCCGAGGTTGATCGGAAAGCCGGGGGTCGGCAAGACCACTCTGGCCTACCACGCGGGCAGGATCCTGCAGCGCCCGGTCTATCTTTTCCAAGCGACCATGGACACGCGTCCGGAGGATCTGGTCATCACCCCGGTGATCGCGGAGCAGGGCCGCATCCGGTACATGGCGAGCCCCGTGGTCAGCGCGGTCATCAAAGGCGGGGTGGCGATCATTGACGAGGGCAACCGGATGAGCGAGAAAAGCTGGGCCTCCCTCGCCCCCCTGCTGGACGCCCGCCGATATGTGGAATCCATCGTGGCCGGGGTCAAGATCAAGGCGCATCCGGACTTCCGGTTCTGCACCACCATGAACGAGGATGCCTCGACCTTCGAACTGCCCGAATACATCCACTCGCGGCTCCAACCGCAGATCTACATCGATTTTCCCGATCGCGACGAGGAGCGCCGGATCCTGAAGAGCAATCTGCCCTTCTCCGACGATGAGGTCATCGAATATGTTCTGACCTTCCTCCAGGCGGCCCACGAGGGGGATGAGCGCTATTCCGTCCGGGATGGGATCAACATCGCGCGGTACGCCCTCAAACGCCTGGCTGCGGATGGCAAGCAGCTCGGAACGGAGCGTTCCGAGCTGCTCCCCGCTGTTTTGGGGGAGGCTGCAGCCATGATCCTCGATGTCAACGCGGCCCGCCTGTTCTCGGAGTTGCTGCATGCCGAACCAGAGGATCTCTAGCCTCGACTGGGGAAGTATCCGCTTCGTCCCCATCCTGCACAATCTGCTCGAATTCGCCCAGGAGGTGCGGCGGCAGTTTCGGGAGTTCCGGCCGGAGGTCGTTGCCGTCGAATACCCCGAGACCCTGATGGAGCCGATCCTGCGCGGTGTGGCGCGTATGCCCCTCCTGTCGGTCGTGAGCTACGAGGAAGAGGACGGGGTGTTGACCTATCTCGTCCTGGAGCCGACCGACGGACAGGTGGAAGCGCTCCGCCTGGCGCTTGCCGAAGGTGTGCCCGTCCACTTCGTCGATCGGGATACCGCTGATTACCCCTACGATTTCAGAGTGTTTCCGGACTCCTACGCCGTGAGGCGGATCGGCCACCAGGCCTACTGCGATGCCTGGCTGCGCTCGGATGCAGCTGCAGGGGCGGTTGTTCAGGAGGATCTTCTCCGCGAAAAGACCATGGCCTATCACCTGCAGAGGCTGAGTGCCGAAGGCCGCCGGGTGCTTTTCGTAGGGGGACTCGCCCACCTGGCGGGGGTCCGACGCGAGATCGAGGCCCCCCAGGCCCGCGTCATCGGAAGGACCCATCGTGACGGGGTGATGCTGGCGCATCTGCACCGGGATTCGAGCCGGGAGATCCTCTCCGAAACCCCATTTCTGGCTGCGCAATATGAAGCGGCGCGGTCGGGGGGCGAAGCGGAGGGGCTCGATCGTCTGGAGGTTCAGGCGCGGATGGTCCGGCTGGCTGGAGAGCGGCAGTGGCAGCACGCGCGGGAGCGGCTATCGGTGCAGCAGTTGCGCGTTCTGAACCGCTTCGCCCGCAATTATGCGCTTCTGAGCGCGAGGCTCGTACCGAATTTCTACCAACTGCTCGTGGCGGCGCGGGGCGCGGTCGACGACAATTTCGCCTACGAGGTCTGGGAGATCGGCAGCGACTATCCATGGCAGTCCGAGCAGCCGGATCTGCCGGTTCTGCGCCTTTCAGGCGAAGATCTCTTTCTGGATCAGAAGCGGATCCGCTTTCACCGGCGGCTCAAACAGATGCGCCGAAGGCTCGTCCCGGTCCCCGTCAGGCGCAGGGCGAGGGAGGCGGCGCCCGGCGAGTGGCGGCGGAGCTTCAGGGGGGAGGCCATCTGTTCCTACCCGCCGGAGGATCTGGTCATCGAAGGGTATGGTCAGTACCTCAAGAAGAAGGCGCTCGAGGTGAAGACGGAGGAGAATGTCCGCATCGAGCCGTTCACGGGTTCGATGCAGGATGGACTGGATGTGCGGGAAACGGTCCGCAGGTGGGCCACGGGGCGGGTCTATGTGCGCGAAGAGCGCCCGCTGCGCGGCCGGGTGGGGTCCGTGGTGGTCATTTTCGACCCCGATGAGCCTGGCGGCGAGGGAAAGGAGGCCTACCCCTGGTGCGTGACCTGGCTGGGGGAGCACGATCAGGAATCCGACATGGCCTTCTACAGCACGCCGGCCGGGGAGGTGATGAAGGGACCGGGGATCTCCCTCTGCCAGCACGGGGGGTTTATGCTGACCTATCCGCCCATGCGCGTCTTCGACATCTGGAAGGATCCGTTTTTCGGCCAGGCCCGGAACAAGCCCGAACGTCTGCTGATGGCGGCCATCGACTACAGCCTGGAACAGCACGTCGTCTACGTGGCGGCGGAGCCGCCGTCCGGGCGCTGCCGGAGCGTGGCGGCGCGGCTGGGGAAGACGATTCTCTACCTGCCGATCGGGATATTCTCCGCCGAGACCCTGCGGAAGATGCGGAGCTTTCACGTGCTCGACGGGCATCCTGTGCGGCGCTACGCGCATCGCTATGTCTGATAATAACCATGAAGGAGAAGACGAATGGGTGAGAAGACCGAAAAGAACCTGGGTTATGCCTTTGCGGCCGAGTCGAAGGCCTCGGCCCGCAATCTCGCCTTCGCCCAGAAGGCGGAGGTCGAAGGGTATGCGCAGATCGCGCGCCTCTTCAGGGCCGTCAGTGAGGCTGAAGGGGTCCACGCGCAGCGCTATCTGCGTTTGATGCGCGGGAAGATCGGATCCACCGAGGAAAACCTTCAGGCCGCGTTCGAGAACGAGATCCGTGCGAATGTGGACGAGTATCCCCAATTGATCCAGGACGCGATGAACGAAGGGGTTGCCGCGGTCGAGAAGGCCTTTACCCAGTCCCGCGATGTCGAGAGCGAGCATGCCGACCTTTACAAGCGGGCGATGAACGACATGCTGGCCGAACGGGAGACCGCCTATTTCGTCTGCCAGGTCTGCGGCTACATCGCCGAGGATGAGCCGCCGGTCAACTGCCCGGTCTGCGGCGCCGTCCAGCAGAAGTTCAAGCCGGTGCCTTAGGAAGGGTGGCGCGGACTGGGGAACGGCTTGAAGGGCGGTTCATTTCCGGGTGTGCTCGAAGACGCCTTCCCAGTCCTCAGGCGGCGGCGCGTCGAGGAAGTGTTTGCAGCGCCCGGCCATGACGCGGGAAGGGCCGTCTTTTGGATCCGCTGCGGCGGCCTGCTCGAAGCCGTGGAGGGCACGGACCCAGCTGCGCTTTCGGTAGGCCTCGAGGGCTTCGGCGTAAAAGGCCAGCGCCGCCTCGCGCGCGGGTGCTGGCCGGGGGCCGTCCGCTTCCCCCAGAAGCTCGTAGATGCGCACCGACTGGACGCGGCCCTTGACCCGGACCCAGTCGATCTCGCGCAGGCGGAAGGCGGCCCCGGCCGCCTGCGCCGTCCGCTCTCCGATCAGGATGGGCGTTCCGTAGACGGCGCAAAGGCCTTCGAGCCGGGAGGCCAGGTTGACCTGGTCCCCCAGGACGCCGTAGGAGAAGCGGTAGGGCGATCCGAGATTCCCGACCAGCATTGGACCCGTGTTGACGCCGATGCGGGCCCGGATGGCCGGTCGACCCGCGGCTCGCCAGCGCCGCCGCAGGTCGCCGAGGGCCGCCTGCATGGCGAGGGCCGCGCGGCAGGCCCTCGATGGATGATCGGACTGCTCGACCGGCGCCCCGAAGATCGCCATCAGTTCGTCCCCCACGTATTCCTTCAACGTACCTTCAAAGGCGAAAACCTCGTCGGTCATGACCGTGAAATACTCGCTCAGCAGCGTTACCATCTCGTTCGGGGTGTGTGATTCGCTGTAGCGGGTGAAATCTTCTATGTCCGCGAAAAGGACCGAGAGGTTCTTCTCTTCACCCCCGAGCCGCAGCTCCTGCGGGTTGCGGGCGATCATCTCCGAGACCGAGGGCGGCACGTAGCGCTTGAAGGCGTCGTGGAGGAAGTGCACATAGGAGAGGTCTTCGACGGTCACCAGCAGGCCGCGCAGGGCGTTTTCCTCATCCCTGAAGGGCTGCAGATACAGATTTCCCACCAGGGTCTTGCCGGAGGGCAGTTTCAGGCTGCGCGAGGCCAGGTGGGCGGGCTCGGCGTCTTCCAGAGCCCGCAGGAGCCTGCGCCCGACCTCGCTTTCGGGCCCGAAGATCTCCGCCGCCGGTTTGCCGGTGAGTTCCTCCTCCTGGAATCCCAGGATATCCTGGGCGGCCTTGTTGCTCATCCGGACGAGGCCGTCCCTGTCGGTGGCGATCAGCGCCACGGGCAGCATGGACAGAAGCGCCTTGCTGTAGATCGACAGGTTGATCAGCCGCCGCGCCTGCTGGATGGCGAGGTCTTCCAGGCCTTCGTAAAAGGCCGCCATCGGGTCGCTCTCGGGTGGTGCGGAAGGGGGCTTCCGGTTCATGTAGGGCTCACGACGGTTTGAGCGCTTCCAGCAGAGCGGGTGCGCGCATGACCTGGAAAAGCGGGTGAAGGGGGTTGCGGCGGTAGAGGTCGAGCGTCTGCCGGTGCGTTTCCGCGGAGGCCGCCGCCGCGCAGTCCTCGAGCAGGACGGCCTTGAAGTCGTGGCACAGGGCGTCCATGACGGTCGTGAGGACGCAGAAGTTGGTGGCGATGCCTCCTACGGCGCACACGGTGACGCCCCTTTCCCTCAGCCAGTGTTCGAGTCCTGTCTTGAAGAAGGCTGAAAAACGGGGTTTCGGCAGCCAGTAATCCTCCGGGCGGCGGTCCAGTTCGTCTACGACCTCGGCGCCTTCGGTGCCCGCCAGCGAGTGCGGGCTCATACGCCCCTTGAAGATGAAATCCTCCGCGTGGAAGGCGTCGGTTGCGAAGACCACCGGCCAACCGGCCTCCCGGAAGGCGGCGCTCAGGGTGTTGATGGGAGGGATGATGGCCTTTGCCAGAGGCGTGATGGGCAGATGCCTCTCTTCGATGAAGTTGTCCTTGACCATATCGATGATCAGCAGGGCGGGCTTGTCCGCTTCAAAGTCGTTCATGATCCATCCTTTTAACCTGGTCGATGATGAGGCCGGCGGCCTCGATGATTTGATCCAGCGTGTTGGACCTGCCGAGCGACAGACGCAGGGCGCCCATGCCCGTGGCAGGCTCGATGCCCATCGCGGAAAGGACATGGGAGAGGGCTACGCTGCGGTCGTGGCAGGCGGCCCCGGTGCTGGCCATGATGTTCGGGAGGGCTTCGAGGATCCTTCCGCCCTGCAGACCGGGCACCGAGACGTTGAGGGTGTTCGGAAGACGCTCGGAGGGGTCGCCGTTCAGGACGAGCCCGTCGATGCCGGCGAAGAGGCGTTCCTGCAGCGTGTCCCTGAGCCGTTCGACCCTGCGGCGCTCGGCCGTGAGGGTCTCGGCCGCCAGCCGGCAGGCCGCGCCCAGCCCCACGGCGAGGAGGACGTTTTCCGTGCCGGCGCGCCGGCCGGACTCCTGCCCCGCGCCGTGGATGAGGGGCGTGATTTCGAGGCCTTCCCGGATGTAGAGGGCCCCCACGCCTTTGGGGGCGTAGAGTTTGTGCCCCGCGACGCTCAGGAGCGCGACGCCGAGGGCATCGACGTCGACGGGGATCTTTCCCACCGCCTGCGCGGCGTCGGTGTGGAGCGGGACCCCGTGCTCCGCCGCGATCGCCGCGATCTCGGCGACCGGTTGGAGCGTTCCGGTCTCGTTGTTGGCCAGCATGACGCTGATCAACCCGGTGCCGGGCGTGAGGGCGCGCCGGACCGCGTCCGGATCGACCCGTCCGCGGCCGTCGACCGGCAAAACGGTGAGGGTTGCACCGAGTTCGCCGAGGTAGAGCGCGGGGTTGAGGATCGCCGGGTGCTCGACGGCCGTCGTCACGAGGTGAAAGGCCCCCGGACGGCGGAAGTCCACGCGGCCTTTGAGGGCCATGTTGTTCGCCTCGCTGCCGCCGGAGGTGAAGACGATCTCCTGCGGCTTGCAGCCGAGAAGGCGGGCGACGTCGGCCCGCGCCTCTTCCAGGGCATCCTTGGCCCGCCGGCCGAGCGGATAGCCGCTCGAGGGGTTGCCGAACGCCTCCCCGAGAAAAGGGAGCATGGCTTCACGCACCTCGGGGGCGATGGGTGTCGTGGCGTTGTGGTCCAGGTAAATGGGTTGGTGTTGTGCGCAATGCATCGAAGGAATCCTGATAGAACGGGGAAATCAACAGGCTGCAGGTCTGCAGCGTTCTCTGCCGATCGGGCGCCGTCATGCATCGACCGGCGGGAAAAAACGGCCTACAGGCGCCTTTTAACGCAATTTTTCTGAATTGACAACAAATTCCATTGATGGTAGGTCTAGACCGTGGTTGCACGGGCTGGATCGCCGCCGGTCGGCGGTGCAGAGGGGGATCGTGCCCGGATGTCGTTTCTGGACGGGCATCGGCTTGAGCAGATGCCTGTTTGCATTTGGTGGCTGTTGCCGGTGGATACAGGAACGGTCTTCGGAGCCGGCCGTTCACCCCGTTCGATAGGGAAAATCCCCGCTTCCGCCGCGCTTTCCCGGGTTTGCATCGCCCTCGAGTCCCCGATCCCGGCGGCAGAGGAAAACCCGGAACCGAATGTCCGGGGCGCCCGCCGGGCCGCGGTGAGTGGAGTCTGCGGATCGGCGCGGAGGCAGGTGAACAGGCCCGTTCCCGGACGGAGGCGCCAATCGGTGCCCATCCGGGAGATGCGATTCGGCATGACCGGGTTTCCGATTCGGAGATGTTCGTTTGTTTCCACCCGGAAAGGATGTTCCGGTACAACCCGGTCCCCAACCCTGAAACGAGGATTTTTTCTTTTCACGTTGAGCGTGCACAGACACGCCGCTTCGCGGCGGGTCCTGGTTTGCTGAAATCGAGGACATCAAGCGCTTGCGCGGAGGCGGCCTATAGGTTGACGCACAAGCCAACGTGCAGATTGACGCCGAGATCGGCGAAACGACCATTTCCGGATGGAAACCAGTTTGCTTGGGAAGAGGAGAGAGTCGATGGCAAAAGATAATGAGAAGAAGTTTATACTCTGGTTCAACGAGATCGGCATACGGGACGTCCCCCTCGTCGGGGGCAAGAATGCCTCGCTCGGAGAAATGTACCAGAAACTGCACAGCCGGGGGATCCAGGTCCCGAACGGTTTCGCCATCACGGCTTATGCCTATCGTTATTTCCTGAAGTACGCCGGCATCGAGGATGAGATCAAGAAGATCCTCAAGAACCTGGATACGAGCAATATCGAAGGCCTCATGCGCAAGGGCCGGGAGGTCCGCGAGACCATCGTACACGCCGAGTTCCCCCCCGATCTCACCCAGGCGATCTACACGAACTACGACAAACTGGCCGAGGAGTTCGCACTGCAGGGGCAGGATGCGGTCGATGTGGCCATCCGGTCCTCGGCGACGGCGGAAGACCTGCCGGACGCCTCTTTCGCCGGCCAGCAGGACACTTATCTCAATATCCGCGGGAGGATGAGCGTCCTCGATGCCTGCCGCAAGTGCTTTGCCAGCCTCTTCACCAACCGGGCGATCAGCTACCGCCACGACAAGGGCTTCGGACAGTTCGACGTCTCGCTTTCCATCGCGGTCCAGAAGATGGTCCGGAGCGATTCAGCCTATTCCGGCGTCATTTTTTCGATCGACACGGAGACGGGGTTCAAGGACGCGGTCTTCATCACGGCCGCCTACGGCCTGGGTGAAAACGTGGTCCAGGGCGTGGTCAACCCCGATGAGTACTATGTGTTCAAACCGACGCTGAAGCAGGGCAAGCGCGCCATCGTCAGCCGGAAGGTGGGGGACCGCGACATCAAGATGGCCTACTCGATGGAGGACGACGCCACGGTCAAGAACGTGCCGATCACGCTGCCCGAGCGGCACCGCTACGTCCTCACCGACGACGAGATCCTGCAGCTGGCGGAATGGGCCTGCATCATCGAGGAGCACTATTCCAAGGAGTCGGGCTACTTCAAGCCGATGGACATCGAGTGGGCCAAGGACGGCGACGGCGTCAACGTAGGGACCGGAAAGCTCTTCATCGTGCAGGCGCGTCCTGAAACCATCCACAGCCGCAAGGACCTGAAGACCTACGAAAACTACTATCTGGTCCAGGAGGGCGACCTGCTGGTCAGCGGAACGGCGGTGGGGACCAAGGTCGGCCAGGGGGAGGCCAACGTCATCCACTCGACGATCGATATGGGCAAATTCAAAAAGGGCCAGGTCCTGGTGACGAGCATGACGGACCCGGACTGGGAGCCGATCATGAAGATCGCCGCGGCGATCGTGACCAACAAGGGCGGGCGGACGTGCCACGCCGCGATCGTCTCCCGGGAGCTTGGCATCCCCTGTGTGATCGGTACCGGAAAGGGCGATGAAGTGATCAAGCCGGGCATGGAGGTGACCGTCTCCTGCTGCGAAGGCGAGACCGGCAATGTGTACAAGGGGCTCCTCAAATACGAGGTGGAAAAGATCGACCTCGAAGACGTCCCCAAGACCAGGACCAGGGTGATGATGAACGTCGGCATGCCCGAGAAGGCCTTCGCCCAGGGGATGATCCCGAACGACGGGGTCGGGCTGGCGCGCGAGGAATTCATCATCAACTCGCACATCGGGATCCATCCGCTGGCCCTCCTGGACTATGCGGAGCTGAAGGACCGGGCCCAGTCGGACCAGAAGATCGCGGGGGTGGTTTACAAGATCGACCAGATCACCTCGGTTTACGACGACAAGCGTCTGTTCTTCATCGACAAGCTGGCCGAGGGCGTGAGCCGCATCGCCGCCGGCTTCTATCCGAACGATGTCATTGTAAGACTCTCCGATTTCAAGACGAACGAGTATGAGAATCTGCTGGGCGGCTACCTCTACGAACCGCAGGAAAGCAACCCCATGATCGGCTGGCGCGGGGCCTCGCGCTACTACGACAAGAACTTCATGCGGGCCTTCGAGCTGGAGTGCCTGGCGCTGCACAAGGCGCGCAGCGAGGTCGGGCTGAACAACATCAAGGTCATGGTGCCCTTCTGCCGTACGCCGGAGGAGGGCCGGCGGGTGGTCGACCTGATGAAGCAGTTCGGGCTGACGCAGGGGGAGGACGGCCTCGAGATCTATGTCATGTGCGAGATCCCGAGCAATGTGATCTGCGCGGATCAGTTCGCGGATATCTTCGACGGCTTCTCCATCGGTTCCAACGATCTCACCCAACTGACCCTCGGCCTCGACCGCGACTCGTCGCTGGTTTCGCACCTTTATGACGAGCGCAACGATGCCGTCAAGCGTCTGATTGCCCAGGTCATCAAGACGGCCAAGGAAAAAAAGCGGAAGATCGGGATCTGCGGGCAGGCGCCGAGCGATTTTCCTGAATTCGCGGAGTTCCTGGTGGAATGCGGGATCGATTCCATGAGCCTCATACCGGACACCGTGATACGGACGAGGCTGCTGGTCGCGAAAAAGGAAAAGGCCCTTGGGATCAAGGTGGAGAACTGACAGCGCATGGGAAACATACGGATTCTCGGGACCGGGTCCTACGTCCCGCCCAAGGTGTTGACGAATTTCGACCTCCAGGCCATGGGCCTGGATACGACCGATGAGTGGATCGTCAAACGAACCGGAGTCAGCGAGCGGAGGATCGCCGATCCTGATGTTGCGACGTCCGATCTCGCCTATCAGGCCTCTCTCCGCGCCCTCGAGATGGCGGGGTTGACCGCCCAGGACCTGGACCTCATCATCGTGGGGACGATCACCCCGGACACCTGCTGCCCTTCGGCCGCCAACTGGCTGCAGGCCCATCTGGACGCCCCTCAGGCGGCCTCCTTCGATGTGACCGCCGCGTGTTCGGGCTTTATCTTCGGTCTGAACGTGGCCGAGCAGTACCTCAAGAACGGGGTCTACCGGACGATCCTGGTCGTCGGGGCCGAGGTGATGAGCCGAACGCTCAACTGGAAGGACCGTTCGACCTGCATCCTCTGGGGCGACGGTGCGGGCGCGGCTGTCCTGACGGCCGGGGATGCCGGGCCGGAGATCCTCTCGACGCATATCCACACGGATGGGGCCAACGGCCGCGACCTGCTCATGCCGGGCGGGGGGTCCAAAACGACGCCCATCTCGCATGAAAGCGTCGACAAAGGGCTCCACACGCTCAATATGATCGAGGCCAATGCCAGTTTCCGCGTGGCGGTGCGCCACTTCATCGAGTCGATCCGGGAGGCCCTCGATTTCAATGGGTTGCGTGTGGAGGATGTCTCGTGGTTCATCCCTCATCAGGCCAACCTGCGGATGTTTCAATCCATCGCGAAATTTTTGGATGTTCCGATGGAACAATTTTACGTAACACTCAATAAATACGGGAATATTTCTTCGGCATCCTGTGCCATTGCCTTCGACGAGGCGGTGCGGGACGGCAGCATCAGGGATGGAGACCTGGTGTGCCTGCCGGTCTTCGGAGGCGGATTGACCTGGGGGAGCGCCCTCGTCAGGTGGGCGTCCGTCTGAGGCCGCTTTTTCGAGGAAGTGCTGCCTGATACCGGGCGCCCCGCAGCCGGCGCCGAAGAGTCTCCTGATCCCGGTGCGTTCGCACCAAAACGCGCATGAGCCCACACCATGGGATCCGGCTTCCTTTTACCCGCCACGTTCCGCCCTGGAGCGGGCGCTCCGAGGCCTGCCCTTCCAGGTCTGCCGCACCATGCCGATTTGCCCTTCGTCGAAAAGCGCGATGCGCCGTGGGTGTTCAGCCGGACCCCCAGTGAGCGGAGCGGCGTGACGGCCGCCGAACGAGCGGGCATTGACGGTGGCGCTGGTTCGGCGGGCATGGCCTTTTGGTGTTGAAAACCTGGTCCTGTTGGACGATTCTCTTTCCGGACGGACGCGCCTGATGATTGAATCGATGAATATCGCCTGGTGGGTGCAGCGCTGGAGCGAGTTGCATCCCAGGAAGACCGCCGTGTTCTTCGAAGGGGCCTCCGTCAGCTATGCGGAGCTCCACGAGAGGGTGAGCCAGTGCGGGTGCTGGCTGCAGTCCGTGGGGATCGAGAAGGGCGACCGGGTCGCGGTGATGCTTCACAACGGCCTCGAGTTTCTCGAGCTCTATCTGGCGTGCGCGCGCCTGGGCGCCATCTTCGTGCCTCTCAATTTCAGGTTTACGGTTCATGAGCTGCGCTACCTGCTGGCCAACGCCAGGCCTCGGCTGTTCGTCTTCGGCAAGCGGGCCGCGGCGAAGATCGGCATCGAGGACCTCGCCCGCTCACGCCCTCCCATGCTGCTCGCCTGTGTAGCGGCCGAGGGGGCGCCGGCCGGCTGCCTCGACTACCTCAAGGAGCGGGCGGAGTTCAAAGGGTGCCGCCCCTTCCTGACTCGATCCCTCGCGCCGGCCGATCCGGAAGAGCCCCAGGTGATTATGTACACCTCCGGCACGACGGGCCGGCCGAAAGGCGCCGTGCTCTCCTTCCGCAAGACCTTTTTCAACTGCCTCAATGCGGATATCTTTTTCAAGCTCCATTTCGACGACGTCATGCTCGTCATCCTGCCCATGTTCCACTCCGGGGGCCTTTTCATCCAGGCATCGCCGACCCTCTACAAGGGGGCGACCATGGTGATCCATCCACGCTTCGATCCCCTCAAGACCTACGCGGATATCGCCGCTTACCGCGTGACCAAGTTTCTCGGGGTCCCGACGGTGTACCGCGCCCTTTTGAAGGTCGGTCCGAAACCGGAGCATCAGCTGTCCTCCCTCCGGGTCTGCGCCGTCGGCGGGGAGAAGGTGACCCCGGAGCTCCTGGCCGCCTGCAAGGAAGCGGGATTCTGGGCGCGGCAGATCATGGGGCAGACCGAGACGTCGATCCTCTTGTGGGCCTCCGAGGAGGATTCCCTCCGGAAGCCGGGGACGGTCGGGCGCCCGGTCTTCCATGCCGAGGTGGCGCTGTTCGACCGCGAGGGGAGGGAGGCCGCCCCGGGCCAGATCGGGGAGATCGTCGTGCGGGGCTCCGTCATGATGAAGGAGTACTGGCAGGACCCGGTTCAGACCGAGGCGACCATCCGCAACGGGTGGCTGCACACGGGGGATCTGGCCTACCAGGACGAGGACGGCTATTTCTATCTGGTGGACCGCGCCAGGGACATGTACATCTCCGGCGGCGAGAATGTCTACCCCGCCGAGATCGAACGGGAACTGCGGGCGCACCCCAAGGTCGAAGACGTCGCTGTGATGGGGGTTCCCGATGCGGAGTGGGGCGAGGCGGGCCATGCCTGCATCGTCCTGCGCGCGGGCCAAAGCCTGACGGAGGAGGAGGTGCTGTCCTACCTCGATGGAAGACTGGCCCGTTACAAGATCCCGAAGCGGGTTATGTTTTTCGAAGAGTTTCCCCGCACATCGCTCGGGAAGGTCCGGAAGGCCGTTCTGATGGAGCGTTTTCTGCGGAAAGGTGCGGCTGGGAGGAGCTGATCGTGGAAAAAAGGGAAGCAGGAACCGATGGGAATCATTCGCCTTACACCGTCCTCACGCGGGCGGGCGTGGGCTTCGAAGCGGGATCGAACCGGTTCTTCCCGGACCGGCCGACCCTTCTGATGGTGCACGGCGCTGGCGGGCGGGGCGCGCACTGGCTCAATCAGACCGGTCCGCTCGGGCGGACCCTGAACACGGTCGCGGTGGATCTGCCGGGGCACGGCGGCACCGCGGGCCCGTCGCATGACGAGATCGGCGGCTATGCCGCATGGCTCGAGGAGGTAGTCGCCCCCGCCTTCGAGGCCGGCGTCGTCCTGATGGGGCATTCCATGGGTGGGGCCGTCGCGCTCGAGGCGGCCCTGCGGGGGGCCATGAACATCCAGGCCTTGATCCTGGTCGGGACCGGGGCCCGGCTGCGCGTCGCGCCCGATTTTCTGAAGGGCCTGAGGGGCCGTTTTGAGGAAACGATCGAGGCCATCATAGGCTATGCCTATGCGCCGGGGGCCCCCGAGGAACTGCTGAAAGAAGGGGCGCGCATGATGAAGGATTCGGGGATGTCCGTGGTGTCCGGCGATTTCGAGGCCTGCAGCCGGTTCGACTGCCGGGAGAGAGCAGGCCGCATCGCCTGCCCGGCCCTTGTCCTTTGCGGGGAGACGGACCGCTTGACGCCTCCGAAGCTGTCGGAAGAACTGGGAAGGCTCCTGCAGCGCGCCTCGGTCCAGTTCATCCCGCGGGCGGGGCACATGGTGATGGTGGAGTCGCCCACGATCCTCAATCGAGCGGTGCAGGCCTTCATCGAAGGCCTCTGACGGCGCTGGGGCGACTCTCGCCTCCTTTTGCGCCGGGGCTCTTTTCCTGCTCTTCGAACGTCGGCAGCACGGCATGGATGCCCTTTTTTACGGAAAAAGAGCCACCCCGTCGCGCATGCAGGTTCAGGGTTTGAAAGCCCGATTCTCGCGTGGGATCGCGCTTTTAAAGGCCCGCCGCCTCTTTGGGCGCGAGGATCCTCCGGGACGATGCTTCTCCTCAAGGGGGCGGTCCAAGGGCCCTTTTCATCCGTTCCAGCACTCCCGCCTTGTCCGTGTAGGATTCGATCCTCAACCCCTCCAATTCATTCCCGTCCGGGCCGATGAAGATGATGGTCGGAACCCCTTTGAGGCCGTAGCGCCGCTGCAGTTCGTCCTGCCGGGGGTGGCGTCTGGTCAGGTCGATCTTCAGCGGAACGAATCCCTCCGCCAGGCGGACGACCTCCGGATCCCTGAAGACCGTTGCGTCCATCTGGCGGCAGGGGGTGCACCAGTCGGCATAGAAGTCGAGGATCACCGGCATGCGCCTGGATGCAGCCTCTTCGAGCCTGGCGGGCTCGTAGGGGACCCACGGGACGCCGGGGCGGGACTGGAATCCGGTGTAAAGATAGACGAGGGCGGCGGCGATGCCGACCAGGCCGAGGGCCTTCTTGGCGATGTCGAAGGCCCCGGTCCCTTTGCCGCTGCGGTCGATCCACCCGAGGTGCAGCCCAGCCGCGATGAGGATGGCGGCGACGAGCGCGGCTCTGGCCTGGCTGCCCGGGATCAGCGAAAAGACCATGTAGGCGGCCATCCCGATCAGCACCCAGCCGAGCAGTTTGCGCACCCAGACCATCCAGTCCCCTGACATGGGCAGACGGTTCAGTGCGCCGGAAAAGATTCCGAGGATCGTCAACGGCAGCCCCATGCCGATGCTGAGGGCGGTGAAATACAGGACCCCGAGGACGGGATCGCCCTTTTGCCCGACGATCGTGAGAAGCCCGAGGATGAACGGCCCGAGGCACGGTGCGGCCACGATGCCGAGCGTCAGGCCCATGAAGAGCGTGCCGAAATAACCGCTGTAGTTCTTTGCGGCCAGGCGGGTGAGCTGAGGGGGCAGCCGCAGGTCCCAGAGCCCGAAGAAGCTCAGGGCGAGGAGGACCAGCAGCAGGGCGATCCCGGTGAGGACCCAGGCGCTCTGCAGGACGGCGCCGAGGAGCCCCCCGGACAGGCTGGCGGCGGCTCCGAGGGCGGCGTTGGTGGCGGCGAGCCCCATGATGTAGAAGAGGCCGTGCAGAAGCGGATGCCCTCCCAGGGTGCCGCCTTTTCCCCCGAAGTAGGAGACCGTGATGGGGATCAGCGGATAGATGCAGGGGGTCAGATTGAGGGCGAGGCCCCCCAGAAAGATGCCGAGGATGGTCCACCAGAAGCCGCTCCACCGTCCGTCTCCGGATTTGGCGGCTGCGGCGTCCGCATCGGCTGGCCGAGGTTCCACCCCGCCTGCAACGGCGCCGGGCGGCAGGACCTCGATCTCGAGAGGGAAGCGGATCTCCTCGGGCGGGCGGCAGGTTGCCTCCGAACAGGCCTGGAAGAAAAAGACCCCTTCGATCCGGTATCGACCGGGCTTCGCATCACCGGGCACCTCGAGGGCGGCCGACACGGTGAAGCCGCCGTCATACACCTCGATCGGTTGGTCGAGGTACGGGAAGCGGACCTTCTTCGGCGGCGGGAAGCAGATCTGGGAGATCCGGACGGGATCCTCTCCCGGGAAGTCCAGGCGGGTGGCGAGCATCCCTTCCGATTCTTCCAGTCCGTGGATGAACCAGGACTCGCTGATGGCGACCTTGAATCGCAGGGGATAGGCGCCGCCGGCCGGGAAGCCTTTCTCCGGCTGGATCGCCTCGATGGAGGCCGTGGCGCCCCAGGAAGGGGGCGCGGACATGGCACAGGCGATGAAGAAGAAAGCCGGCAGAAGGAGCCGCAGAAAGCTCTTCTGCACCGGCCGGCCAGGTTTTCGAGAGGGAGTGTGGTCGGTTTTCATGGTAGATTCCGGATGGGTTTCAAGGGGATGCCGCGGGTTTTCCGGCATGGCCGGTGATGCCCGCAGCGCCGGCGGCCGGCCTTCAGCGGGGCTGCCGGTAATCCGGCGGGGTCTTGGCGCCGTCGAGCATGCGCTCCAGCCGGCCGAGGTCCGCCCGCGCCCTGCGCAGCGCCTCGATGAGGGCATCCTGCCGGTCGCGCGGGGCGCGCTCGATCTCCTTTTCGAGCCGTGCAACCTCGGTTTTCATCCGGTACAGGTCTCTCGCTATCAGCTTGATGGACATGGACGGACCTCTAGGACGTGGTGAAGACCGGTTCTTCAGGTCCCTTCAAGACATGGTGTTTCAGGGCCTCCGGTCCGAAAGCGAGTTTACTGAATATCTTCCCTTCGATCAATCGGCAACGGCCGAAGTTCAGGCGGATGGCGGAGCATCTGTCCGGGTCGCCGGCGCCGTAGCGTTCGATGATATAGTCCAGCCTTCGATCGAGGCTGACGATCCGGTCGTGGTTCACCCGTTTGTCGGCATAGTATACGAGTTCCTTTTCGGAGTATACGCCGTTCAGATCGAAGCTCCGCAGCCTCACGTGTTCGGCGACGATGTCCGCGATCTCGTCGAAGTGGTGTTGAAGGCAGATCCGGCGCCCCAGTTCGGAGTGGTCTTCGCCCGACTGGAGCGACGGAGTCTTGGCGATGTCGTGCATGAGGGCCCCCGCTGTGGTCTTGGCGACCGACACCGGGATCCCCTGGGCCAGCAGAGTCTCCGCTAGAAAATGAGCCACGCGCGCGACGATCAGGCTGTGGGCCCGGATGTTGTCCAGCATTCTGTGCTGGTCCCAGGCCTCCAGACATGTTTCATAGCTTGGAATCATAGTGCTCTCTTTCCGGCTCTCTCCCTCGCAAAAGGAACGCCGAAAGGGGCCCGCCGGCGTCCGCTCCGAGTGGGTAATGATGATGGCATGCGTCCTTTCACGGCATTCTGCAAACTCCAGCCTCTCCAGAAAGGACGCCCCGGGGCGGCAGGGTTTCGTGTTTGCCGACGGGGATGTTTCACCACAGGCGGGACGCATGCACCTATAGCCATAAAATGATCTTTTTCCGTCCTGTTTTCAACCCTCAAACGGGTGTTTTCGGCTAGAAGCCCGCTGACCGCGGACGGTCACGGCTCAAAAGGCACCTTCCATTCCAGTCAGCGCCTTGATGGGCAACGCCACCCGTGCAAGGAAAGGCGCTCGGGATCGGTGCCTGCAGGTCCTGATGAGCCTACAGCTTTTCGGGATGTCATGCAAGCCGGTGCGCACCGGCGGACATCCGGTTGCGGCGGCCGGGTGCTCCTTGAAGGACGGGATCCCTTCCTCCCTCATCCGCTCCCGGTTGTCGACAATCGGGGCCGCACCAACCCCTTTGCGGCCGAAGAGGGCAGCAAGGCCCCTGACCGGCTCAGGGCTTGAAAAACGGTCAGGCGCTTGCAGCCCGGGGAGGGCGTCGCCCCGAACGGCATTGACATCGGGGGGTAAATTCGCTAGGTTCCATCAAGAAACCGGATAGGATCGAGCCATTTTTACATGCGACCCTTGGGGCCGCCGCGCGGACGGCGTATTTTGCCATGAGGCCGCGCCCCGGCGGAGCGGCGCATCGCCCAAGGGCCCGTTTTCGTCCTCGTCACGTCCTGGGGGGCGGGATCGGGGGCGCCAGGGGGTAGCGATGAGCGATTTCTCCCAGCACAGCGGGCAGATCACGACCTTTCACATCCTGCAGACGGACCGGAACCACCTGAAGACCCAACTGCGCCTTCATTCGCGATGGAAGAAGACCGTCCTCATCATCCCGTGCCTCGCCTCTGAATTCACGGACCCCGACAACCTGCCGGTGTTCAGGAACATCCTGAACCAGCTTCGCAGTATCGTCTATCTTTCGACCATCATTTTCGGACTCGACCGCGCGGGCGAAGAGGACGCCTTTCACCTCAGGCGGCTCATCGACGAGGCGGGGATCCGCAACGCCTTGATCCAGTGGAACGACGGTCCGGGTTTCAGCGGGATCTATGCCCGGCTGAACGAGGCCGGATTCGATATCAGCGAGCCCGGGAAGGGCAAAAACATGTTCCTGAGCTTCGGGATAGCGCTGGCACTGGGTGCGCACTCCATCGGGTTGATCGATGCCGACATCCGCACCTTCAAGCGGATTCAGCTCGACCGCCTGTTCTATCCGGTGGTCGCCCTCAACTACGATTTCTCGAAGGCCTACTACGCCAGGTTGATGAACAAGCAGATCTACGGACGGGTCAAGCGGCTGCTGCTCGACCCGCTGCTCCTGGCGCTGAAACGGAAATTCACGGAAAGCCGGGAAGAGAAAATGCTCCGGCTGATCGATTTCCTCCTGGCCTTCAAGTACCAGCTTTCGGGCGAGGTGGCCTTTCACTCCGATCTGCTCAAGCGGATGCGCTTCGCCACCAACTGGGGGGTCGAGATTTTCACGCTGATCGAGGTGTATCGCAAGGCTTCTTCGGCCGCCCAGGTCATGTTCAGCGATCGGCCTTTCGACCACAAGCACCAGGTGAGTTCGTCCGGCGACCCTGCCAGGGGCCTGAACCGGATGGCCATCGACATCGTCGCGACCCTCATGAACGCGCTGGTCATCGAAGAGGGTCTCGAAATCTCGGATACCTTCTTCCGGGACCTTGCCGTGACTTACCAGGCCGTGGCCGAAGAGCACGTGAAGAAGTATTCGGACGATGCCGGGTTCAGCAATCTGAAGTACGACCGCGATGCGGAAGAGTCGCTCATCAAGGATGTCTTCCGGCACAGCATCATCCACGCCGGCGAGATGCTGACGGCGCCCTACCGGATGACCGAGCGTTTCCTGCGTTTCCTGCACACGCACGAGGAGTTCGCCCCATTCCTGGAGCAGGGTCTGGCGGATGCCGTCCTGGCCGTTGAGCGGCGGACGGAAAAAGGCGGCTTCGACATGCCGCAGACAGTCTCCTGGGAACGGGTCCACAACAAACTGCCCGACATCTTTTTTCAGATCATCGAGGTTGTGGAACGGGAAAAACAGCGGTTTGCGCACTGAGACCCCGCGGCGGATCAGCGATGAAACATTCGGGTGGGCTGACAGATTCCTATATCGTTTTCACTGATCTGGACGGGACCCTGCTGGATCACGACACCTACGCGTGGGAAGCGGCCGCGCCCGCCCTTCGCCTTTGCCGGCGCCTAGGGGTGCCGGTCGTCCTCGTCTCGAGCAAGACCCGGGCCGAGATGCAGCCGCTGCGCCAGGCGCTGGGCCTCTCGGACCCGTTCGTCGTGGAGAACGGCGGTGCGGTCTTTTTCGACGGCGGGAATCCCCGGCCCGAAGGCGCCTCGCCGGAGGACGGCTTCTGGGTCTGGCGTTTCGGCGAGCCTTATCCGCGCCTGGTGCAGGCGCTCGCCGAGATCCGCAATCAGACCGGGCTGCCTGTCAGAGGCTTCTCCGATATGCGCGCGGAGGAGATCGCGGAACTGACGGGCCTGGGCCTCGAGGATGCGCGCCTTGCCGCCCGGCGGGAGTACGACGAACCGTTCATTGTTCAAACGGCCTCCGGCGGGGGCAGCCGGGCGCTCGAAGAAGCCGCCCGCGCCCGCGGGCTGCAGATCCTGGCTGGCGGGCGGTTTTTTCATCTCCAAGGCTCGAACGACAAGGGGAGAGCGGTGAGGATGCTGATGGCGCACTACCGCCGGCTTCGCACCCCCGTCTGGTCGATCGCATTGGGAGACAGTCCGAATGATTTTTCCATGCTCGAACAGGTCGAATTCCCCGTACTGATCCGATCGGCGCGGGATTACAGTTACTTGAAGAAACATATTCCCAATCTGATGATCAGCAGCCGGATGGGCCCTGAGGGCTGGAACGAGACGGTCTCGGCGATTTTGGGAGAGATGAAGGAGGGAGAAATAGATGACGGAAGGCTTTGAAAGAGAGGTCAACCCGCAGAATATCGAGAAGGCCGAGATGGTGGTTTGCATCCCGTCCTACAAGGAGGCCGACTCCATAGCGTATCCGATCAAGCAGGCGGACGAGGGCCTCAAGAAATATTTCGGCGACAAGCGTGCGGTCATCATCAATTGCGACAATGATTCGCCCGACGAGACGAAGGCCGTCTTCCTGGGTACGGAGACCGTAACGCCCAAGATCTACCTCTCGACGCCTCCGGGCGTCAAGGGCAAGGGCAACAACTTCAAGAATCTGTTCGAAAAGGTGGTCGCACTGGGTGCGAAGGCCGTGGTGGTCGTCGATGCCGATCTGAAAAGCATCACCCCGGAGTGGATCAGGCACCTCGGCGAGCCGCTCTACAACGGATTTTCCTACGTGGCGCCGCTCTATATCCGTCACAAGTACGATGGGACCATCACGAACGGCATCGCCTATCCGCTGACCCGGTCGCTCTATGGACGGCGGGTGCGCCAGCCGATCGGGGGCGATTTCGGCTTCAGCGGCGAAATGGCCAGGGCCTATGCGGAGTGCGAGATCTGGGACGAGGCCGTAGCGCATTTCGGGATCGATATCTGGATGACCACGGTGGCCATCCGGCAGAAGGTCCAGATCTGTCAATCCTTCATGGGGCGGCCCAAGATCCACCGCACCAAAGACCCGGGGGCCCACCTCGGCCCCATGTTCCGTCAGGTGGTGGGCACCATCTTTTCGTTGATGGGGCGCCTCGAGGACCTGTGGCTCAAGGTGAAATACAGCCGGCCGACCGCCATCTACGGCTTCGGCCTCGGCGAGACGGAGATGCCTCCCAAGGTGTCGGTCGACACCGCGAACCTCTTGCGCCAGTTCCGGAAGGGCTTCGATGACTTCGACGGCCTCTGGAAGACGGTCCTGACCCCGGATGTCTACAAGAAGCTTCTGGAGATCAAGGATATGAAGGAAAACGTCTTCGATGTGCCGACGGACCTGTGGGCGCGCATCCTCTTCGATACGGCCGTCGCCTACAGGGATGCGGTCCACGATTGCGATGAGATGATGGAATCGCTGATCCCGCTCTACTTCGGCCGAACGCTGTCCTTCGTCAAAAAGACCCGGAGCATGAACATCAAGCAGGCCGAAGAGGCCATCGAAGAAGACTGCATGACCTTCGAGATGACCAAGCCCTATCTCGTGAAGCGTTGGCAGCAGAAGCGCGGCTGATGCCGCCCGGCCGCCTTGGCGGTCCTCACCGGACGAGGACGAGGCGCACGTCCATGACGTTGGTCCGCGTCGGACCTGTCACCAGGAGATCCCCCGTTTTTTGAAGGAAGGGGTAGGCGTCGTTTTCCCTCAGCGCCTGCACGGCTTCGACGCCGGCGGCGCGGCCCCGCGAAACGGTCAGGGGGTCGACGACGGCCCCTGCGGCATCCGTCGGGCCGTCGTTGCCGTCCGTCCCGCCGCTCAGGACGACCACGCGCGGCGGCTCGCCTTCGAGGTCGAGCGCAGCCGCCAGGCTGAACTCCTGGTTCCTGCCCCCGAGGCCTTCGCCCCGGATCGTGACGGTGGTCTCCCCGCCGGAGATGACGCAGAGCGGCGGACGGGCCGGATACCCCGATTTGAGGCACTCCTTGGCGATGGCCGCGTGCATCCTTGCGATGTCGCGCGTTTCCCCCTCCACCATGGACGAAAGGATCAGGGCGCCGTATCCGAGCGCCTTCGCCCGCCGCTCGGCCGCCTCGAGAGCCAGGATATTGCTTCCCACAACGGTGTGATGGACCTTCTCGAAGATCGGGTCGCCCGGCTTGGGGGTTTCGGGGAGCCGCCCTTCCTCACCGGCCCGGATGTGCCGGCGGATGGAATTCGGGATGTCGTCCAGTTCATATTTCTCGAGGATCGCAGCCACCTCGCCGAAGGTTGACGGATCGGGCGTGAAGGGGCCGGACGCGATGACGTCGATCCGGTCGCCGACGACGTCCGAGAGCATCAGGTTCAAGGTGGCGGCCGGGTAGGCGGCGCGGGCCATCTGCCCGCCCTTCAGGGCCGATATGTGCTTCCTGACGGCGTTGATTTCGTCGATGCTCGCGCCGCAGGCGAGCAGGCTGCGTGTCAATGCCTGCTTTTCTTCGAGCCGGATCCCTTCGGCCGGCTGCGGGAGCAGCGCCGAACCTCCCCCGGAAATCAGCGAAAAGACCAGATCGTCTTCGCCGGCCTCCCCTAGCAGATCGAGGATCGCCTTTGCCCCCGCCACGCCGTTCCGATCGGGTACGGGGTGATCCGCCTCGATGATGCGGGTGGCCCGCAGGGCCTCCCCGAAGCCGTATTTGACCACGATGACGCCGCGGGTGATGCGGTCGCCGAGAAGATCCTCCACCGCCTTGGCCATTGGCGCGGTCGCCTTGCCTCCTCCGACGAGCCATATCCGCCGGAAGCGTTCGAGGTCGAGAGTGAAGAAGGCCTCCTCGCCGGACCGCACGGTGAGCTGTGCCTGGTCGAGGGTGCAATGGCCTCGCACGGCGGCGTAGGGATCGACGGCCTCGACGGCGGCCTCGAAAATGCGGCGGGCGTCGATTCGCATAGCGTCAAGCGTTTTTTCGTGCATGTTGGTCTCCTTCCGGATCCATCCTTCATTCTTACGATATCCAAGAGTTTAAAAGAGTGTTGCCCGCTTTGCAACTCCCGTTGCTGTTGACTTGAGTGCATCACGATGCTTAAAATGACTGATAGACGACATACGAGGTGAAAACGATGAAAAGATGGATCAGCCTAATCATTGCCATATTTCTGGCAGTGTCCTTGCATGGTGCCGCGGCGGCCGAAGCGCTCTTTTCGGAGGGCTGGGAGGCGGGCATCGATGCGGAAAAATGGTTCCGAACGAGCATGGAAGGGGCCGAGGTCTGTCTTCCGGGTTACGAGAGCAGCGGCGCTTTGACGGCAGGCGTGGGCGCAGAGCGTCTCGAAGGAATTCTGACAACGGAGACCTTCGAGACGGAGGGCGGCCTTTCTGCGGCCTTCCAACTCAAGGCCTCGCCGGATCTGCCGGACGGGGCGCAGCTGGCGGCGGGGTTTACCGGGGCCGACGAAAACGAGTCTCTTCCATCCTTTCTGGCCTCGGTGACGCTGACCTCGCCGCCGTCCCAGGGGATCCTTTATGCCACCGAGCATGCGGTGTTTTGGGAGGCCTGCCCCGACGACGCGTGGCATCTCTTCCAGATCACCGTGACGCCGGAGGGCGATGTCCGTTTTTACCGGGACGGCGTCTTGAAGTTCGCGACGTTCTCCGAGGTCGATTCAGCGGCATATCCATCGACACGGTTTCAGATCTGCGGCAAGGGCCCTGGGGAAGACCGGCCGCTATTCTGGTTGGATGACCTGACGGTGTGGACCTACAGCGCTGCATGCGGGGCCGATTTCAACGAGGACGGCATCGTCGACATGCTGGATCTTCAGGAGCGTGCGGATCGGGATGTGCAGCTGTTCGCCGATTGGTACACCCGCGAGTGGCAGCAGCGTTCGGACAAAGGGGATTTCAACGGCGATGACCTAATCGATCGGAAGGACGCGATGGAGAAGGTCCTCGATGCCGCGATCGTCTTTATGGAATGGGTGGAAGGCTGCTGGTCTCCGTCCGTGCCGGGGCCGCAGCAGGATGCGCTGGATGAGGCGCTCCGGATAGCCGGCCGCCTCCAAAGGGTCATTGAAGACAATCAGCGGCGCAGCCTCGCCATCGGCTGGTAGCGCCTCCCTCACGTGCTGCCTTCCTGCAGGCGGCATCGGGAAAGGTCTTTCGGGCCCATGAAATACGACGTGATCATCGCTGGAGGGGGGCCGGCCGGGATCTTTGCGGCGCTGACGCTGGCCCGCTCGGGCGTCGAAAAGGTCCTCCTGCTTGAACAGGGCAAGGACCTCCCCGCGCGCCGAAGGGACGATGCGCGGGACCGCATCTGCGGCTGGGGAGGAGCGGGCGCTTACAGCGACGGGAAGCTGACCCTTTCGACGGATGTCGGAGGGGTCCTCGGGGATTTCGTCGAGGAAGGGGAACTGCGCCGGCTGCTCGAGGCCGCCGACGGGCTTTATGCCGCCCACGGGGCGCCCCAGCGCATTTTCGGGGAGTGGACCCCGCAGATGGAGGCGCTTCAGGAACGGGCGCGACTGGCGGATCTCGAACTGATTCCGACCCGGATCCGCCACATGGGGACCGAAAACTGCGTTCTGATCCTCGACGCCTTCCGGCGCGAACTGGAGGGATGCGTAGAGACCTGGACCGAAACCCGTGTCGCGGATCTGATCTGCGAGGATGGGCGCGTAAGAGGGGTCAAACTGGGGGACGGACGCTTCGTCGAGGGGCGTTTCGTGATCGCCGCTCCGGGACGCTCCGGCGCGGGCTGGATGAAGGAGCAGATCGACCGGCTCGGGATCAGGACGAGTTCGGCCCCTGTGGATATCGGGGTCCGGGTGGAACTCCCGGCTGCAGTTCTGAGGGAGGTTACGGATATCGCCTATGAGGCGAAGCTGATCTACTACTCCCGGACCTTCGACGAGAAGGTGCGGACCTTCTGCATGAACCCCTACGGGGAGGTGGTGACTGAGCGTTACGAGGGGATCACCACCGTCAACGGCCACAGCCACGCCGAAAAACGAAGTGCGAATACCAATTTTGCGATCCTCGTGAGCAGCCGGTTTACGGAGCCGTTCAACGATCCGATCGCCTACGGGCTGTACATCGCACGACTGGCCAACCTGCTGGGCGGTGGGGCCATCGTTCAGCGGCTGGGGGATTTTTCCGCCGGGAGACGCACAACAGCCTCGCGCCTGGAGCGGTGCCTGACCCGCCCGACGCTGGCGAAGGCGACCCCGGGGGATTTGAGCTTCGTATTCCCCTACCGGCACATGCTGAGCATCATCGAAATGCTCCAGGCCCTGGATCGCCTGGCCCCAGGCGTCTACTCGCGGCACACCCTCCTCTATGGGGTGGAAGTCAAATTCTATTCCAATCGGATCGCGCTTTCCCCCGAGTTGGAAACCGGTGTGGAGAACCTCTTTGCCGTCGGCGACGGCGCCGGGATCACCCGCGGCCTCCTCCAGGCCTCCGCAAGCGGCATCCTCGCCGCCGAATCCATCATCAAAAGGGGTCGGACCAAGCTATCTATTTGAAAAAACTTTATTATGGTACAAAAAAGCCCCGTTTTTCGAGCTTAGAACCAGCTTTTTACCGCCAAAATGATCCTGATAAGAAAGATTTCTGGCACCGGCGTTCTTTGCCCATTTCCCCCGCCCGACGCGGCCGTCTACCGGAAATGATTTTCACCGGCGCTGGAGGCGCCGGCTGTCTGAATCTGATTCCTGGCGGCCTTCTTGGATGGTTCGGATATAGCCGGTTCCTTCAGCTTGAGAGCGCGGCGAGGCACGCCTCGATAAAAGGCGGCAGATCCGAGGGCTGCCGGCTGCTGATCAGATTGCCGTCGATCACGAGCTCCTGTTCGATGAATGTGGCCCCTGCATTCTTGATGTCCTGGATGATGGATTTCCACCCGGTCATCTTCCGGCCGCGGATGACATCAGCCGTGATGAGGATCTGGGGCGCGTGGCAGATCGAGAAGACCGGTTTTCCACTTTGGACGAACTCCCGCACGAAATTCACCGCGTCCTCGTCCACGCGCAATTTGTCAGGGGAGTAGCCTCCCGGTATCAGCAGGGCGTCGAAGTCCGACACTGAAACATCGTTGACGGCCTTGTCGACCGTAACGGGAGTGCCCGCCTTTTTCCCCTTTACTATCTGACCCGCCTTCAATCCTACGCGAACGATCGTATGCCCCGCTTGCTGGAAGGCCTTGACAGGTTCCGTATACTCCGAATCCTCGAATAGATCCGTGATGATTACCGCCACTCGACTCATGACACCTCCTTTATTGTAGTATTGGGGTCGGACCAAGCTTCCTCTTTGAAATAATTCCATTATTGCCGGAAAAGACCTCGTTTTTCAAGCTTAGAAGCAGCTTTTCGCCGCTAAAATGACGATTACAATAGAGCAATAGAGCCTGCAGCCTTATGGGTTAACAGAGTTCTCTCTCAGTCCGTCTCCATGCGGAGAAGAGAGTCATTTTCTCCACATCCTTCCGGTGATCAGGGCGGCCACGGGGGGCGGATCCCTATCGCTACTGGCGTTTCCCGTTCGAGCCACACATATGAGTGGTGCAGGCGGGCAGGCCGCGTCTTTGCGGCACGCTTTCCGGAGGGCCTCGTGGTAGCCTTGGACGAAAAACCGGTTGATTATGACCCGGTATCTTGCTACCAAATAGACATCGGAACCGTTTGCCAGCCGGATCTTTCGTGATCGCGGGTGCAGGGCGGTCCCGCCCGCGCCGCAAACACCGATGGCAGACCTTATGGAGAAAGGGCTTGCCCGCTCCGCCGAGTTGGTGAGTCGCTTCTTTCTGCCCTTGGGCCTGGCCCGGGATGAGAAGGCCTTTCGGCCGGCGGCTGGAAAGCCTTGCCAGAACAAATGATGAAAACGGGGTACAGGCCTATGACGGAGAGGATGGATCCAGCTACGTGTGCCGAGGTGGAGCGAAACGGCCTCTGGACACTCGTTCGCCTCGAAGAGTTCAGACGGCCTACAAGGCCGGCCGCCGAGGCGGTGCGCAAAGGTTTGCTCGGGCTCTGGGATCGTCTGCGCGGATCTTCCAAAGCAGCCGAGGAGGCGGTGGCTGAAAAGGATCTCTGCGTTCTGCCGGAGGATCTCCTGAAGGACGTCCTGCCGGGCGACCACCATAGGGAGGTCGCGGCAGAACTGAAACGTTTGCAGGGAGCCGTTTCCAATGGCGGGGCCGCGGCGGTGAACGGTTTTGCGGTGCTGCGGGCTCCTGGAGATGGCATAGCCTCGGGGATTCGCGCCATGGCCGAGGAAGAGGGTTGGTCGGTGCCGCCGGCATTGAAGGCCGAGGAGATCCTGGCGGGTGGGGAGGCATTTCTCGAAAGCCTGCTTCGCAACGTGGATGTTCCGTTGGCCATTCCCGAGTTTGAGTCCTTCTATTTGAGGCATCACCTGGGTTTCGGCTTTCTTCGTCGCCTTTTGGAGATCCTTGTGGTCACGGGGCGGCGTTGCATTGTGGGCTGCAACAGTTGGGCATGGGCCTTTTTGAGCCGGTCGGTGGGTGTCGACCGCATCCTGAAGACGGTCTATACGCTCGAGGCCTTCGACGGGGAGCGGTTGCAGAGGTGGTTCGGTCAGGCTGCGGCCGGGGCCTTCCAAAGGGGGTTTTCCTTCAGGCAGGCGGACAGCGGGAGATACGTGCTGAGGACAGCACCGGAGAACGGACCGGGGAGCGGATGCGGGGATTCCGAACAGGAGGGTGAAAAGCGGGACGTACCGGTGGATGTGTCGGATTTTCTGCGGCATGTCGCCGCGTACAGCCGCGGATTGCCTGGTGTTGCGGTGGCGATCTGGCGCTTCAGCCTGCGGTTTGCCTATGAGGCCGAGGTGGAGGAAAAGGCGCAGAAGGCGGCCGCTGTCGACAGGGGTGCCACCATCTGGGTCAAGCCGTGGCCCCGCGTCACGTTGCCTTCCCTGCCTGCCGGACGTCAGGTTCCGCTCCACCTGATCCTGCACGCCCTCCTCCTGCACGGCCGCCTGGAAGGGCGGACGCTGCAGAGGATCCTGCCGCTGTCCGGCACGGATATCATGGCAGGGCTTGCGACTCTCGTCGGATGCGGGGTGGTGGAGGCCGTCCCGGACGGTTCCTGGCAAGTGAGTGCGCTTGGATACCCTGCAGTGGATGATGCCTTGAGAGGCGAGGGATACCTTGCCGGAGCCTTTTAGGAGGCCAGAATGTCACCCAATCCAGAAATCGCCGATGCCTTTCGTGAACTGAGCCACGTCAAGCTTCTGCCGATTATCCTGATCGCCGTTGCGGCATGGGCCGCGATCAAGATTGCCGACCGTCTTTTCCCCTGGGTTGCAGAGCGGCTCCCGGCCAGGTTCCGGTTGCACGTATTGCCGGTGGTCACGATCGTCCGTTTGATGATTTTCGCCCTTGCGATGGTTTTGATCGTTCCCCTGATCATCGAACCGTCGTTCCAAAACCTGGTTGCCATCCTCGCGGCGGCGGGCCTCGCTATAGGTTTCGCCTTCAAGGATTACATGAGCGGCATCATCGGCGGTTTGCTGGTCGTTTACGAACGGCCCTATCGTGTAGGTGACTGGGTCGAGATCGACGGCGACTACGGGGAGGTGAAATCGGTGAGCGCCAGGTCGGTGCGGCTCCTGACCCCCGATGACACGATGGTGCATATCCCGCACACCAGGATGTGGCAAAGCGCTATCCGTAACCACAACGACGGGAAGCGGGATCTGCAGTGCACAGCGGATTTTTATCTGGACAGCGATCATGACGGATCGTTGATGCGCCAGAGACTCCATGACGTAGCCTTGACAAGTCCTTACGTGAACCTGGATCACCCGATCATCGTAGTGACTTCTGAAAATCCCTGGGGAACGCGCCATCGGATCAGGGCGTATCCGATCGACGCGCGGGAGCAGTTCCTGTTTATCAGCGATTTGACGGCGAGGGGAAGGAGAAGCATCTCCGAGGCGGGAGGACGCCCGATCCGGGTGCCCTGGCCCCCGGGCTCGGAGAATGAAGTTCGGGGCTTATCAGGGACAGGCACCTAGAGGTAGATTTTGCTTTCGGCCGGTTCCGCGAACCGCTCCCTCAGTTTTCGGATCCGCACGTGGAGTGGGGCAAGTTCAGCCCGGATGGCGCCTTCGGGACAATATCTCACGCAGTTGAAGCAGAAGATACACTCCGGGCCGAATTCCGGGTAAGGGGTGAGGCGGATCGCCTGGACGGGGCATTGGTCCGCGCATAGGTTGCAAAGGGTGCAGCGTTCCTGGTCGAGGGTGCGGGTGGGGAAGTGGGCCTTCGCCCGCGTAAACCCTTCGGGATCGGGTTGCGGGGGCGCTTGCGGATCAGGAGCGAGCGCGTCGGCGGCGATCGCAGCCGGTTCGAGGGTCTTCATCTTGGCTTCGACGGAGGTGACCAGCTGTTCGGCAAGCAGGGCGTCGCTCCGGTCGGGGCGGCCTTTCGCCAGGGGTTCATCGAGGGCCCACATGAGCGAGTGTTCTGCTACGAATTTACCGGCACCGAGCACGGGATAACCTTTTTCCTGAAGCGTACAGGCCATGTCGTATAGAGCCCGTCCGCTGTTGACGCCCCCCCACGTGACGAAGGGGACGGAAAATCCGTTGCAGGCCGGGGGCAGCCCGGAAAGGAAAGCCGTCACGGGCGGTGCTGCGTAGGAGGCGTATACGGGTGAGCCGACATAGATGCAGATGTTGTCCCTGGCCGCGCCCATCTGGGACATAACGAAGGGAATGTCGTCGTCCCGTCCGAGGTCGATCATGACGGCAGGTGTCCCCGCGGCTCGGAGGGTGCTTTCGAACGCGCGGGCCATGCGGCGGGTGGTGCCTGCGGGTGAGAAATAAGCGATCAGTGCTTTGCGGATGGCCATCGGCATAACCGCCCTCCTTTGCGTGGTGCCTTCGCCGGAGAAGGCTGCTTACCAGGTTGTCCGGCCGGCAAATATCGCATCACCGTGCGTTGGCACACGGGGTGTACAAGCTCCTCTTTCCCTCGTCGACCCTGTGCGGTCTCATGTGGGAAAGCCTAGCAGCGGGGACGCGCCCCGCATCCACAGAAGAGGACCGCTTTCATCCGCCGCGCGGGAACTTCTCTCGACTACTTTGGGACAGGTCCCGCTTCATGGTGCATGGAGGGGATGCGGTCGCCTGTGGGGATGTCGCACGGTCAGGATCCATGCGGCGCCAAGAGGCGCACCACCACCCAGAGGCGGTGAAAGAAGCCCTTTCCCAGGGAAAAACTAGCGCAGGGCCTTGGATAAAGTCAAAAGAAATGGTTGGGGAGGCATTGAAAATTGGAGCCGCGTGGGCGGCCGCACGCGACGCTCGATGGCGACAGGTTCAAAACAGATGCAAACGCCAAAATACGGCAAGGAGGCGAAGGTTCGAAAGATGGGGGTGGTGTGCAATCGGAAGAAGGCTTGGATCGTCATTGCCTTCATGCTGCCTTTGATGGCCGGAGCGGGGCAGTCCCGCGCCATGGAGCTCTGCGCCGGCGATGCGGCATTCGATGCGCCTTTCAGAAAGGGGCAGGTCGCACTGCAGCTTGCGTCCGGCCTTCTTTTCTCACCGACCATGTTGGCAAAGCGGTCGTCTGTCATGGATTATTGGCAGACCAATCTGCGCCTTTCGAAAATGCTGACGAAGCCGGGGCCCGACAGGTCGCTTCTCCGGGGGAATTGGGAACTGATCGGCGAACTGACTTACTCGTATATTTATAAGGGGGCAGGCAACGTCATGGGAGGCATTACCGGACTTATCCGCTACAATTTCGTCCAGCCCGGTGCGCGCTGCTTTCCTTACCTCCAGGCTGGGGTGGGGGTGGTCCTGAACGACGCCTATCGCGACGGGAATCAGATCGACCTCGGACAGGCCGTCGAGTTCACTCCGCAGGGCAGTGCGGGATTACGGTTCATGCTCTCTCCGCATTGGGCGCTGAACGGCGAGGTCATGTTCCATCATGTCTCAAACGCCGGCCTGTCGATGCGAAACAGGGGACTCAATGCCTTCGGGGGACTCGTGGGGATGACGTATTTTTTTGGCGGCACGGGAGAGCCTGTCCGATAAAAGAGGCTATGAGGCCTTTTCGGCGCCGGTTTGTTTGCATTGGGGACAGCCGATCGGCTATCATGGACCAGGGCGCACCTTCAGTTCCAGAGGGGAATTATTTGACCGTGGACATGCCATGCCGTTTGGAAGGAGAAAGCCATGGGGCGAAAACCGGAGAGAAAATTTTATTTGAAGGAGTTCAAGGCAATCAGCCACGCCATATCGATTTATGAAGATCTGGCGCTCCTGATGAATCACCTGAGCGAGGGGACCAGCAGAACCTTCGAGGCGAAGGGTTGCAGCATCTTCCTGGTGGACGACAGGGAGAACCAGTTGGTTCACGTCAGCACCTATGGGATCAGTGACGAGTATTTGAACAAAGGGCCGCTCGTGCTGAACAAAGAGTCGTGCGTAACCTGCACCGGTGAGCCGGTCCTGATCCGGGATATGCAGAAGGACCCGAGGGTCCAGTACCCGGAGGCCGCGGCCAAGGAGGGGATCGTGAGCATGCTCTCCGTGCCGATCAAGTACCACGGCGCCGTCATCGGCGTCATCCGAGTCTACCATGCCGAGCCGTGGGAGTATCACGAGGCTGATATCGAAACCTTGTGCGTTTTGGCTGAACAACTCGGTGTGGTGATCGAGAACAACGGCCTTAAAAACTTTCTCGAAAGGGTGAAAATGGCCTTGGAAAGCCTGCCGCTGAGGGCCTTGGAAGGGCTCTAGCCATGGCGGGGAAGGTCTTCAAAGATACCACCCCCATTTTTGTGATCGACCACGGAGACATTATCGAGGTCGGGGGAAAGCGTTATGTCGTCACCGGTCACGAAAGGGAACGCCGCTTCGGGATGGACGATCCGAAATTCTGGGTGAAGCGGGTGGTGGATGAGGAAACCGGAGAAAGGAAGCTCATCAAACTGTCTTTCCTGGAGACCTTTGTGGCTTCTTATGGGGAGGTGAAGGTCAACTGCTTCCGGAACCCGGCCAAGGAGGCTGAGATCCTTGATTTGGTCAAGGATCACCCGTATTTCATGCACGGGACATCGAGCCTCGATGAAAAGGGAAACGTGCTGCGGATTCTGGATATCGTCAACGGGACCAACTTTCTGCTTTACCTGGACGAGTTCACCATGCCGTACCGGGAGTACATAGAGAAATACCTTCCGACCATCCTCAGGCACATCGTCAAGGCGTTCGAGGCCATCCGTTTTTTGCACATCAACGGGTTCAGGCATGGGGACATCCGCAATGACCATATCATTGTTGAAAAGGAAACAGGGCGATACGTCTGGATCGATTTCGACTACGATTTCGAAGCGACGGAAAACCCTTTCGCACTGGATCTCTTCGGCCTGGGAAGCATTTTGATGAATGCCATCGGGAAGGGCCTGCACGACATGCACATGATCATGCAGCAGAAGTCCACTTATGGAGACGTGGCTGAGCGGCTCGAACCGGGCGATTTTTCAATCATCCACAAGAGGCGGCTGGTGAATCTCAAGAAACTCTACCCCGAGATACCCAAACCGTTGAATGATATTTTGATGCATTTTTCGAAATCTGCGAACGTATATTATGAATTTACCGAAGAAATCATAGAAGATCTCAATCGCTGTCTTTATTCGGTATTCGAGTGAGGGGAGGCATCCTTTGACAACGAATGTACTTGTACCTCTCAGCGACTCTGTGAGTTCCCGGGCGGTGGTCGACTACCTGGTGAATCTCCCTTTCTGTCCGGAAGACTGGAACGTCGTTCTGATGCATCTTTTCCGCAAGCCCTCCGCGAGTGAAGAGCTGATGGGAAAGAAGTTCACGGAGGAAATGTCGGCGCGCTATCAGGATGTGCTCGAAAAGGCGCAGGACCGTCTGATCGAAGCCGGGTTCACGCCTGACCACATTACGATCAAGATGATCAGCGAGCCTTATCCGACGATTTCCGACGGGATCATCGATCAGTTTCGTAAAGATAAGTATGATATGGTCGTCATCGGGCGCAAGCGGATGACCAAGGCCGAGGAGTTTGTCATGGGGGACGTCAGCGTAAAACTGCTGCGGGCCCTCGAGGGAGCCGCCATCCTGGTCGTGAAGTCGAAGTGAGGGGCCCTCCGTACAGGCGGCTTCCCTTTGAATCGGCCTGAACCACGCTGCCGCTGGAATGCCGTTGGCGATCAGCAGCGGTGCGCAGGGAGCCCGCATGAATCCCGTTATAGCTTGGTTCCGCAGACATCTTTCCGATCCCCAGATCGTAATCCTCGGGGTGCTTCTCGTAATCGGCGGGGTCCTCGTCCTGGCACTGGGCGAGATCCTCGCCCCCGTCTTGGTCAGCCTTGTCGTTGCCTATCTGCTCGAAGGGCTGGTGAAATTCTTCGAGCGTTTGAAAATTCCCCGCATCTTGAGCGTAGTGATCATCTTCGTGCTTTTCATGGCCGGCCTGCTTTTTCTCTTCCTGGCGCTCATCCCGCTTCTCTGGCAGCAGTTGGTACAGCTCATCCAGGGGCTGCCCTCCAAGATATCCTGGACACAGGATGCCTTGATGCAATTGCCGGAGCGGTACCCCGAGTTTTTCAGTGAGCAGCAGATCCGGGATTTCATGGCCATGCTGCGCTCCGAGCTTGCCCATGCCGGGCAGCGGCTCGTTTCCTTGTCGATCGCTTCGGCCCGCTTGATCGTATGGATCGTGGTCTATATGTTCCTTGTACCTATGCTTGTGTTTTTCTTCCTGAAAGACAAGAATCGCCTGCTCGAATGGGTGCGACGATTTCTTCCGGCGGAAAGGCGGCTGGCCAGCGAGGTCTGGCAAGAGGTCGACCGCCAGATAGGGAACTATGTACGCGGGAAGGCCTGGGAGATCCTCATCGTCTGGGTGGTCAGTTTCATCACCTTTTCACTCCTGGGTCTCGAGTTTGCAATGCTGCTGAGTCTTTTCGTCGGGCTTTCCGTTCTGATCCCCTATATCGGTGCCACCGTGATGACGTTTCCCGTGGCCTTCATCGCCTATTTCCAATGGGGGCCGACCGCGCCTTTTTTCTATACCGTCGGCGCGTATCTTCTCATCCAGATACTTGACGGGAACGTGCTGGTCGCCCTCCTTTTCTCGGAGGCCGTCAACCTGCACCCCATCGCCATCATCGTCGCAGTCCTCTTTTTCGGCGGTGTCCTCGGTTTCTGGGGAATCTTCTTCGCCATCCCCCTCGCCACCCTCGTCCAAGCCATCATCAACCAATGGGGTCGGACCAGGTTATCCAATTGAAATCACATTGTTATTGCCGGAAAACATGGTGTTTTGCTGCCTTAGAATGGCCTTTTCAAGGCCCAAATGACGGTTTTAAGCAGATGTAGATGCAAGGCAGGGGGATATGATGGACACCTGCTGAAAGCTTTAAGCGTTGCTCGGATTCGCGTCCAGGCTCCTTGTATCCCTGTTGGGCTGGGCTGAGGTTTATTGCCTCGAATCATTTGCAGATGTTGAGGATCTCGGGTTGAGGATCGTTTTTGTTCAGGTTTTCAGAAGGATCGTTCAATGGCTTAAAACAGGTTTTTTCAGGTTCAAAAGGCGGTTTTAAGGGGTAAAACTGGCCCGTGTTCGATTTTTTTTCGAGTCTATCCAGGTACCTATCTTGGTCCGACCCCAAATAGGGCTTGACAAAAGAAGGATGCGTATTCTAGAAGTCTAACGGGAAGTTTAATCTTGGCTGCTTTTCGAGCATCTTCTTTCAAGAAAGAGTCATTGGTTTCAAACAGGTCTTCTATTTTTTTCAAAAAGGAGGGAAGGCGTTACGGCTTGCGGCTGATGATCCTTTCGGTTTGCGATATGCGAACAAATGGTGAAGTTCGCGTCTAGGTACGCCTTCCTAATACATTAGACGAGCTATATTCGTTAAGTCTCTATTGTTTTCTAACCTTCATGTTCTTCTCATTTCAATCTGTAAAAGTACAGGGCATCTTCAAGGGTGTCCGTTGTCCCAATAAAGCGTATCAAAATTTTTTTCAAATCGAGTTGCCGGGAAAACCTCGTTGACTGTTGCCGTTATCCAGGGGTTTCCGGATGAGAAGTGCTCCGCTGAGCGCTGCTCGGTGTCTATCGTAAAGCTTTAACATTTAATCCATATATTCCGGGCATATATGCAGTTTTCAGCTGCAATCCGGTATGGTGGCGTTTGCATGGGGTAGGTGAGGTGGTTGTCCTACTTGAGGGAATATCGAAAACAGCCGAGCAGGGCTTTTGCAGCTTGAAATCGTGTATCCCGATTGGAAGTTCCATCGAGTTCAACCGCCGCGTCTTGGTTTGAAAAGATCTTTTCGTTCATGGTTAGTGTTGATGAGCGGGTCTTATGGAAAAAGAGAGCTTCAAGGTCGTCAGAAAGACTGCAGGGCTTAGCAGCCTGTTCAATTTGATCGCCTCTCTGGCGCTTCTGGTGATCATGCTGCTTACCTGTTTCGATATCTCCATGAGGTATCTCTTCAGTCGTCCAATCCCCGGGACTTATGAAATCGTGAGCATTTTGGGCGCTGTCGTGGCTGCCTTTGCGATGCCTTATACGATGCTGCAGAAGGGGCATGTCGCGGTGGACATCCTGGTCAAGAGCCTCTCGCGGGGCAAACAGCTCGTCATCGAAACCGTGACACACATTCTCGGCATCCTCTTTTTTCTTGTGCTGGTATGGCAGTCCGTCGAGTTGGGCCTCGATATGAAGGCGGCGGGGGAGATCACACCGATCCTGCATATTCCGTTTTATCCACTTATTTATTTGATTGGACTTTGTTTTTTCGGCCTATGCCTCGCCATTCTGCATAACCTCATAGACTTCTGGAAGAAGGCGAAAAGATGAATCCAGTCCATGTCGGCCTCCTTGGCGTTCTATTTCTCGTCATTCTTTTATTTTCACGTTTTCCGGTTGCCTTCTGCATGGCCCTTGTGGGGCTGCTCGGTTTCGGGTACCTGGTGAGCCCTGCTGCGGCGCTGAACATCACCGTGAAAGATTTTTATACGGTTTACAGCTCATATGACTTGACGGTCGTCCCGCTGTTCGTTTTTATGGGACAAATTCTCTTCTACTCGGGCATCAGCCGCAAACTCTACGATGCCGCTTTCAAGTGGGTCGGTCATTACAAGGGCGGCCTCGCGATGGCGACGATCGGAGCCTGTGCGGGGTTTTCCGCCATCTGCGGATCCACGAACGCGACGGCGGCGACCATGGCCTCCGTCGCGCTTCCCGAGATGAAACGGCTGAAATACCGTGATGAATTGGCTACGGGTGTCGTGGCCTCCGGGGGGAGCCTCGGAATTCTGATCCCGCCCAGCGTAATCTTCATCGTCTACGGGATCCAGACCGAACAATCCATCGGAAAACTTTTCATGGCTGGGATTCTTCCCGGGATCCTGCTTTCCATCCTCTTCATCCTGACCATCTACATCTGGGTCTCGTTGAGGCCGGAGATCGCCCCACTGGTCGAAAAGCAAGGGTTGAGAACCAGAATCAAGTCCCTGACGGGCTTGGTCGAGGTCATCATCCTGTTTTTGCTGGTCATGAGCGGGCTCTTCCTGGGCATATTCACCCCGACGGAGGCGGGCGCGGTAGGCGCCTTCGGAGGCCTGGTCATTCCTCTCGTGAGGAATCAGCTCAGCTGGGAGGGGTTTCGGGATGCACTCTACTCCTCGACGCGCACGACCTGCATGATCTTCATGATTGTCGCAGGGGCGACGGTATTCGGCCACTTTCTGGCGGTGACCACCATCCCGAGCACCTTGTCGGGGTGGGTCGTGGAGCTTCCCCTGCCTCACTGGGCCATCATGATCGTCGTCATGTTTTTTTTCCTCATAGGGGGATGTTTCATGGACGCCCTCGGAATGATCCTCCTGACAATCCCCATATTCTTCCCGGTTGCGGTCGCCCTTGGCTACGATCCGATCTGGTTTGGGGTGGTGATCGTGCTCGTGACGGAGCTTGGCGTCATTACGCCGCCTGTAGGCATCAATGTGTATGTCGTGAGCGGAATCGCAAAGGGGGTGCCATTGGAGGTCATTTTCAAAGGGACTTTCCCGTTTGTTTTGACGCTGATCACCTACATCGTCATTATGATTTTCTTTCCGCAGATCGCTCTGTTCTTGCCAAGTTTTCTGGCGTATTGATCTCTTCAATTGGAAACGGAGGTTGTGCTTCAAGCGGCTTTTCGATGAATTTTTTTGGAGTGCGAGAGGGATTTCAGAGGCGGTGAACTTCAAGATCGAAAGGAGAGTCGGTATGAGGAAAAATTTCTGGTTCACAGTGGCGTGTCTGGTATGCGGTGCATTGCTTGCGTCGATGGGGATGGTCGTTCCGCAGGCACAGGCGGAAACCTACAACTTCACCTACAGCACGTTTTTCCCTCCAACCCACATTCAGACCAAGGTGCCCCAAGCCTGGGCAAAAGAGATTGAAGAGCTTTCCAGCGGCAGGATAAAAATAAAAATCTTTACCGGGGGGTCTCTCACGCCTGCCCCGCAGATCTATGACGGGGTGGTGAAGGGCATTTCGGATTTCGGATCCTCCGTCCTGGCCTACTCCCCGGGGCGCTTCCCTATTATGGAGGCGGTGGACAACCCGCTTGGCTACCGCAACGCCTACATCGCTACGAAGGTGATCAACGAATTGTACAACAAGTTCCAGCCGCAGGAGATGAGCGATGTCCACATCTGCTACCTGTTCGCGCATGGGCCCGGGCTGCTTCACACCGTGAACAAACCCGTCCGTAAGCTCGAGGATATACAGGGTTTGAAGATCCGCTCGACCGGCACGAGTCAGTTGATCGTGCGGGCCTATGGGGCCGCTCCTGTGGCTATGTCTCAAGGCGAGACTTATGACGCCCTCAGGAAAAACATCGTGGATGGGACCCTGGTGCCCATGGAGGCTCTCGAGGGCTTCAAACAGGGAGAGGTTCTCAAGTATACGACGCTCACCTACAGCAGCGCATACACCCAGGGCTTCTTCGTGGCTATGAATCTCAAGAAATGGAACAGCCTCCCGCCCGACCTGCAGCAGATCATTACGGATGTGAGCAAAAAATACGCTAACATAACGGCCAAGGCCTGGGAAGACAGCGACGAATCAGGGCGTGAATTTGTGGAGAAACTCGGTCATGAGTTTATCGAACTGTCCGACGAGGAATCGGCGAAGTTCAAGGAGGCCGTAAAACCGGTTTTCGATACCTACATCAAAAACGCCAACGCAAAAGGCGTCGACGGGGAAGCCGTCTTCAAGGCCGTCCAGGAAATGGTGGAGGAATTCAGCAAGTAGTTATAGTTCGGGTCGGACCAAGCTAACTGCTCGGAAATAAATAGTTATCATTCTAAATGGCGCTGTTTTTCAGCCTTAGAGTCGCCATTTGGGTTCCTGAAAGACTCTTCTAAGCAAAGTGCTGCTGAGTGATTTGAGCGCTCTGCCTTTGTTTATTGTGGTGCGTTTTCTATCTGATATCAATGAAGTTCCGCTGTGTGAAAACCGATTTCAGGTGTTCACTCAGGAGTGCTGCCGAGTGAATCGACCCGATCGATGTGGGAGCGGCTGGTCTGCGGTTTTCTCTCGCAGGGGTTGTCGTGCCAGTGCATGTATAAATGATTAAAATCATTCCATAAGATATGCCGTAGCGAGGGGTCTGGCAGGTTGGTTTCTCGACCCCGGCTGGGGCTGAAAGATGGCAGGAGCGGAGAGAGGATCAAATGCCATGGATAAATAAAGAATTTTGTGATGGTTGTCGGATTTGCGTGGATTCATGTGTTGCTGGAGCCATTTCAATAATAGAGGATGTAGCCTTTATAGATGATGATAAGTGCATCCGATGTGGTGTTTGCCACAATGTATGTCCAAATGATGCTGTGCGCCATGATGGTGAGCGTATTCCGGATGAAGTTGCAGAAAATTTAAATTGGGTAAAAACACTTTTATCACATGAATATTATTTTGATGATAGAGACAAGCAAAGACAGCTTATCGATCGTTTGCAGCGATATTTTCTTAAAAATAGGAAAGTAGCCGAAAAAACCATGGAAGAAATTGAAAGATTGTTTGTTCAATGATTTGTATAATTAAAATGATTGTCTCCTTCTGTTGAAGATTTGATTTTTTCCGTTGTACCTTTTGCCTATGGCAGGTAATGATTTCAGGCTGACTGACATCCGTGGATGGCAAATGCAGTCTTTTGATTGCATTGTTTTTTTGCATGTGAAGTTTCTCTTTAGTGTGTAAAAATGCTGTGTAATTTCAATTCATGGTAAATAATTATTGTTCGATTGCTTGGTTTCTGCACTTTTCGTTATGAAAAGAGATGTTTTTGTTTCGATGCTTGCGCGATCCGAACTTCCAGGATGCGCTGATGTTTTAAAGAGGGCCATGAAGTCGAAGGGAAATGAGGAGATGAACTCCAAGATCGCCTCCTTGGCACTTGTCGGAGTGCAGCGCCGAAGGGCAGAGAATTCAAGCTCTTGAGGAAGAGTTATTCGATGGTTGAGGTGGAGTGCATGGCACAAGCTGGCGCACCCCGGTGAAGGTAGGAGAGGACAGGCACGTTTTCTGTCGAGCAAGAAGGTGCAAAAGGCAACGGATCGGAGGTTTTCTGGATGGATAAACTGATCATTACAGCCGCTATCACCGGGGGGGCGTCTCCGGAGTCCAATCCCTATCTTCCAAAAACACCGAGGGAGCAGGTGGAGGCGACGGTCGAGGCCTACGAGGCTGGGGCATCGATCGTACACCTTCATCCGAGAAACCCGCAGACCGGCAAAGGGGAAAACAGGCCGGAGTGGTATGCGGAGGCCGTTTCGGGTATACGCGAACGCTGCGATATCCTCGTCAATGTCTCTACGGGGGGTACGGGGCGGCGCGTAGACGGTGACTGGCTTTACAAAGAAATACCCGAAGAGTCGGTGAAAGGCAGGATAGGCGTCATACCGATATTGGCGGCAAACCCTGAAACGAAACCCGACATCGCCTCATTCAACGCGGGATCGCCGGTGATCGATATTTACAACAGGAAGACGGACGAGTTTCTGCTCAAATTTGTCATGGTCCAAAGTTTTCCGGATATGGTTCACATGGCGCAGGTCATGAAGGAGCATGGCGTCAAACCTGAACTGGAATGCTACGATATCGGCATGATCAACAACTGCAAGGTTCTGAAAGAATTGGGGTCCCTCGAGGAGCCCCTCTACTTTCAATGTGTTCTCGGTGTCCTCGGGCAGATCCCGGCCACGGTGGAAAACCTTCAGTATATGGTCAGGAATATTCCCGAAGGCTCACCCTGGTCCGTCTGCGCCATTGGTCTGAACGAGTTCTACATGGGGACGGTGGGGATGATCATGGGGGGACATGTGCGGGTCGGCTTCGAGGACAATATTTATCTTTCCAAAGGCGTTCCTGCAAAGAGCAACGCGGAACTGGTTGCCAAGGTGGCGCGGCTGGCCAAGGAGTTGGACCGAGAGATTGCGACTCCGGCGGAGGCCCGGAAAATCCTGGGGCTGCCCCCTCGGCAGCCTGCCACCTGATATCAGGGCGAGTGATGAATGATCGACAGGTGCTCCTCGAAACGGTCGAGGTTTCCAAGCGCTTCGGAGCGCTGGAAGTGCTTAGCGGCGTCAACCTGAAAGTGAGACAGGGGGCTATCCACTCCATTATCGGCCCCAACGGCGCGGGGAAAACCACCTTTTTCAACCTGTTGACCGGGATATTCCCCGTCTCGAGCGGTTCGATTCTTTTCAAAGGAAAGGAAATCACGGGCCTGCCGCCGTTTCGCATCTCGCGGAAGGGCATCGCCCGCTCTTTTCAGATCACGAGCATATTTCCCGACCTTTCCGTCTACGAAAACATCCGGGTGGCGGCGCAGTCGCGCCTTGGACACGCGGGGAATTTTCTGCGCAAGGCCTCGGCACTGAAGGAGGCGATGCGGAAAGCGGACCGTGTGCTGGAGATGATCGGCCTCGCAGACAAATGCGGCCACCGTGCAGAAAACCTCTCTTATGGCGAAAAGCGGATCCTCGACATCGGGATTTCACTTGCCACGGATCCTGAGCTGCTCCTGCTGGACGAACCGATGGCAGGGCTGCAGTCCGCCGATATGCAATGGATGATGAAACTGGTCAAAGAGATATCGGATAGGATGACCGTCGTCCTCATCGACCACAACATTGACCTTGTCCTGGCGATATCGGACCGGATGACGGTTCTGAACCAGGGGATGGTTATCGCCGACGGCACCCCGGCGGATATCCAACGCAACGCGCGGGTTCAGGAAGCATATCTGGGAGGGTTTTGAGGATGCTCGTTCTGGAAGACATTCACACCTATTACGATCAGAGCCATATCCTCAGGGGCCTTTCGATGGATATCCGTGAGAACGAGGCGGTGACGCTGCTAGGCAGGAACGGGGCCGGCAAGACAACCACCTGCAAGAGCATTATGGGGATGGTCCCGCCTCGCTCGGGCAAGGTGATCTTGAAAGGCGAGGACATAACCGGCCTGCCCCCGCACCGGATTGCGAAGCGGGGTGTGGGTTTCGTTCCCGAGGAGCGGCGGATCTTCCCCAGCCTGACCGTGCTCGAAAATCTGTCTCTTCCTTTATGGGGCCGAGGGCAGGAGGGATGGACCGCCGAAAGGGTGTACGAGGCCTTCCCTGTTCTGAAGGCGCGCAGCAGACATGCGGGTTCGAAACTGAGCGGCGGCGAACAACAGATGCTTGCCATCGCGCGGATCCTCAGGGCGAGAATGGAGATCATCCTTCTGGATGAGCCTACCGAAGGGCTTGCGCCCATCCTCGTTCGATCGATTGCGTCCATCATCGAGGAAATCAAGAAGAGCGGCATCACGATCCTGCTCATCGAACAGAACACGCGCTTCGCTACGCAGGTGGCGGATCGCCACTGCATTCTCTATGGCGGTGAGATCGTCTACACGGACAGCAATGATGCTTTTCGTCAAGCACATGACGTGCAGAAGAGATATCTCGGCGTATAGAAGGCGCCTTGAGATCGGCTGGTCGAATGGTTCCAGGAAAGGAGGTGAAATCCCGCGGGTCATACGTGGAGACGGGCTGTATGCGGCATACTTGAAAGGGATGCACAAAAAAGGAGGGGTATGGACATGAGCAAAAAGTTTTTGGTAAGCGTCGTCACGTTCGGTCTTTTCTACTGTTTGACCGTTTTTCAGGCTCTTGCAGCGGATACGGTCAAGGTAGGGGTGATCAGCGTCCTGTCCGGACCGCTGGCTGTCATTGGCAACGGGGAGAAATGGTCTGCCGAGATGGCGATCGAAGATTATGGGACGGTGCTGGGTAAAAAGATCGAGCTGGTTTCGAGGGATCACGCCTACAACCCGGGTGTAGCGAACGAAAAGGCCAAGGAACTCTATGAGAAGGAGAATGTGGATGTCATCATAGCCTGCCCGAACAGTGCTGCAGCACTGGCCGTCGCTGAGCAGGCACGCCTCCACAAAAAGCCTTTCATTTCGACCTCCGCCGGCACTACTGCGCTCATCGGCGACAAGTGCAACAAGTACGTCATCAAGTGGAACTACAACGATTATATGCTCGCCACCACGGTAGGGCTCTGGGGTGCGGAGCATCTCGGAAAACGCTGGTATACCATTACCTCCGATTATGCCTGGGGCCATGATCTCCTGAAACATTTCACGGCCGCCCTGAAAGAGAAGGGCGGAGAACATGTCGGGAACGACATGGTGGCTCTGGGGACCTCCGATTACAGCCCATATATCCTGAACGCCATGAACGCGAACCCGGATGTTCTGGTACTGTTGAATGTCGGGAAGGACGCCGTCAATTCAACGAAGGCCGCCATGGAGTACGGCCTCAAGAAAAAGTGCAAGATCGTCCATGCCCTGCTTTTCGAGCCGGATATCCGGGGTGCTGGCCCCGAAGTTTTCGCCGACAACTATGTGGCTGCATCCTGGAACTGGAAAGTGGATAATCCGGGTGCTCGTGAATACGCGGATAAATACCTGGAGCGGCACGGCGAAAGGCCCCATTTTATGGCCGCCGCCGTTTACAGCGCCACCTGGCAGTATCTGGAGGCGGTGAAACGGGCTGGAACCACCGATCCCGATGCGGTGATCAAGGCCTTGGAAGGGCATACCTTTACGGATCTCTTCGCGAATCCCGGGTATATCCGGCCCGAGGACCACATGCAGGTCGCTAAAGCCCTCCTCCTGCGGGCAAAAAAGCCCGATGAGATCAAGGAGAAAGAGGACTTTTTCGAGATCGTGGGAACCCTGCCTGCGGAACAAGCCTTCGGCAAGCCGGGCCAGTTCGGCTGCCAGTTGAATTAGATCGAGCCTCGGCCGGGGGCGGGCTTTCCGAAAACGATCTCCGTCCGGAAAGCCCCCATCCCGGGGGGCGTGAGTCGGTGCGCAGAATTCTCTTCGAGGACTTCCTGTCATGAGCATTCAGTTTCTGGTCGTGCAGCTTTTCAACGGGCTCATCCTCGGCTCCATCTACGTGCTGCTTTCCTTGGGCCTCACGGTCATTTTCGGCACCCTCGGAGTGGTGAATTTTGCGCACGGGGCCCTCTACATGCTGGGAGCTTACGCGGCCTACACATTCGTGAGCCTGCTCCAAGTGCCGTTCTTCGCCGCCATCGTTATCTGTCCGATCGTTGTCGGTCTGATTGGTATTTTCCTGGAAAAGACGCTCGTCAGCAGGCTTTACAACCTGCCCCACTTTTACAATCTACTCCTCACATTCGGTTTGATGTTCGCCATCCAGGACGGGATCAAGGTCATCTTCGGTCCGGAGGGCGAACCGTTCAACATCCCGGATGTGCTGTCGGGCGTTGTCGACCTCGGTTTCATCATGTATCCTAAATATCGCCTCTTCATCATCCTGCTGACGGCCGCATTGGCCTTCGGCGTCTGGTTTTTCATCTCGAAGACTAGGCTCGGGGCTGTCATTCGTGCAGGAACGGATGACGCTGGGATGGTCAGCGCCCTCGGAACCGACATCGCCAAGACCTTCACGCTGGTCTTCGGGTTTGGGGCGGGTCTATCCGGCCTTGCAGGGGCCCTGTCCGCGCCGCTTCAGAATGTTCAGCCCCTCATGGGGATGGATATGCTCGTGGAGACCTTCGTGGTGGTCATCATCGGGGGCATGGGCAGTATCGGAGGGTCGATCCTGGCGGGGCTCATCATCGGGGAATTGATTACCCTGGGCATCGTTTTCTGGCCTCCCATGGCCAAAGTCCTCGTCTATGCATTCATGGCGTTCATCCTCATTATCCGGCCGCGGGGGTTCTTCGGCCGGGCAGAATTCTTCGAATAGACGGGGTGGGGCTCGATGGAGACAAAAAAGAATCACCTTTACTGGATCGTTCCGGCGGCATCGATCGCGCTGCTGTTTCTGCCGTTTATGACCCCCTATAAGGCCTTGGCCAGCCAGATGCTGATCTTCGCCATTTTTGCGCTGGGTTATGACATCTGTTTCGGCTATACGGGCCTGCTCTCGTTTGGCCATGCCGCCTTCTTCGGTCTCGGCGCGTATACGACGGGACTGATGCTTATCCATTTCGCCGTGCCTCTTCCCGTGGGGTTGCTGGCCGGCATTCTCGTGAGCACGGCGGCGGCGTTCCCGATAGGGTTTCTGTCCATACGGCGGCGCGGGATCTATTTCGCCATGGTGACGTTGGCCTTCGCGCAGGTGATCTACTTTGTCGCCTTCAAGTGGCGTTCGCTCACGGGCGGAGACGACGGTTTGCACGGTGTGCCGAGGCCGCCTCTGGGCCCGATCGATTTCACATCGGAACTGGTGATGTACTATTTCATTTTGTTCTGTTTCGTCCTGGCTGTCATCCTTGGATTGCGCATCATTCACTCCCCCTTCGGGAAAACCCTCGAATGCCTCAGAGAGAATGAAACCCGTGCCATGAACATCGGGTACAACCCAAAATTCTTCAAGCTCATTTCCTTTGCGTTGTCGGCCGGTTTTGCCGGCTTGGCCGGAGGGTTGTATGCCGCACTCCAGAATTTCGTGCCGCTTTTCACTTTGAGTCTGGACACGTCGGGCGACATCGTGCTCATGACGTTGGTAGGCGGCATGGGCACCCTCTACGGTCCCGTCATGGGCGCTCTGTCACTTGTTTACCTGAAGGATCTTCTGAGCACTTACACCAATGTCTGGCCCCTCATCCTGGGCCTTCTCTATGTAGCTTCGATCATGATGTTCAGACGAGGAATTTTCCGATTTTGGGGTCGGACCAAGTTATCTAGTTGAAATTAATTGGCTATCATCCCAAAATATCTCGTTTTCAAGCCTTAAAACAGCGTTTTCAGGGTCAGAATCGCCATTATAAGGAAACCGGCACTCTCTGAGTTCACAGCTTTTTCTGCTTTCCACGACTTTCCTGCCGACTCCTCTTTCACCCAATTTTTCTTTTATGTCTTCAATAAAAGAAAGATTTCCAACAGCGACGCTCTCTGTCCATCTCTCTTCCCGAACATTTTCCGTGGTCTGAAGCGCCTTCTCGACCCATCTTTGGTGTGACAGTGTCAATTGATCGCCGTCTCTAATGCCTAGCAAATGCATTAATACTTCACGGTCGATCAATCTGTATCGCTTTGGATTTTCCTGGATTTCTCTATAGCCTCCGTGAGGCCAGTCACATGGATGCTTGACGACGCCGGCCCTGACCATATTCAAATCTATGTAAACAAGACATTGAACCAAATGACTATCTGTTTGTATGGCTGTTGCGTGGTAGCGATCTTCCCAAAAAGCGCCATTTCGATTTTTTCTTTGATTATACTCCTGAGCCGTACGTCCTGCTACCAACTGAATACTTTTTGGAATGGTATCTCCACCGTTTTGGTCATAGACAAGCAAGTGAATGTGATTGGAGGTTGCGGTGTAATTCAGGATGGTCAATCCATATCGCTTCTTGGCTTCGAAAAGCCAATGGATCCATCCCTGCCGATCCCTGGAGAATTTCAGCAGATACTCTCTTTTATGGCATCTGTGTGTGAGATGCCATGCGTGACCTGGAATGTAGTGTCGGTTTGCCCTAGGCATTTTTTTCTCCATATTTAGGATTGTGTTCAGTCATTTTCTCATGGTATCTGCCTATTATTTAAATTATTAATCGCATTTTTTTTCAGTGATTGATCTGTGTGAAAGCAAGTCTTTGATGGGCGAGCGCTGTCTATCTTCCGATGCTTTCTTAACAAGGTCCTGAATCCGTGAGACTCCAGTAAACAGTCGTCCGGTTTCAGGCTCAGAAGCGTAATATCGACCTGTCCGCCGGTAGATGTGAGTGTTCTGAAGCTTTTACACCCACTATTTGAGTCCTTCTTTATGCTCTTTGCTAAATATTTATGTTTTATGGCTTTTTTTAGGCATGATTCACCCTGAGATAACCTATCTTGGTTGATGAAACTTCCTGGTTTGCGGATCTAGCCGCATGCCAGGCGGTTGTACACAGCCCCGAAGGCTTCAAAAGCCGGACAATGTCGGCTGAAGACGATTTTCAAACGCCGGCCGGTTGTGACCAGCCGCGCAGCCAGATACATCAGTTCCTGGATGACCGTTTTGATGCGGCGCCTTTTGGCCGGATGGCGTAAGGGCGACCGGTCTCCGACGAGGCCCAACTGCCCGATGAAACGCAGGATGTTGTAGGCCAGACCGGCCAAAGTCAAGATCAGGGCATTGGTGGCGAACTTGCCCGATGGCAGGCGTTCCATGTCCATGTCGGATTTGATCTCACTGTGGAACTGCTCGCTGGTGGCGTGGTCCTCGTAAAGCCGGATCACCTTTTCATCCGGCAGATCGAGCGTGGTCCACCAGGCCTCCACCTCGATGTCCGGTTTGAGCAGCAGTTGACCGCGTTTGTCGCTGGTGCGCTCAACGGCCCGCATCACCCTTTGGAAGCG
>NZ_AULM01000027.1 GCF_000422285.1 Desulfatiglans anilini DSM 4660 | reverse complement strand
ACAATCCAGGATGGGAGGCCTGGAGACTACGCAACCGAATTTGGTTCATGAAACGCCTTGCGTTTACGGCCTGCACGATCGGATCTATGGATCGCATCGAAAAAGCCGGCGCATTTTCGCCTTTACATGGTGGTTATGCAAAAATATTACGGACGTTAACTTGTATCTATCCGGAAATGATTTCCCGGTAGAACCCGGTTTCCAATCCGGAAATGAGGATATTTCTTCACACCCTTCGGGTGCTCAGTCCCACCGCTTCGCGGCGGGTCCCGGTTTCTTCACACCCTTCGGGTGCTCAGTCCCACCCCTGCGGGGCGGGTCCCGGTTTGGCCAATATCAAGGAAATCAATCGATTACGCGGAGGCGACCTGCAGGTCGCCGCACAAGCAAACGTGCAGATCGAGGCCGAGATTGGCCAAAAAGACCATTTCCGGATGACCTAACTTATCTTTGCCGCATGCCAGCCATTCTCCGCAAAAAAGCTTGAAGATTTCAGATCGAGTGTTCAAGAGATTCTTACCTGAAAAGTGCAGGTGTGCCCGTGTTCCTGTAACAGAAGCCTAACGGGTGAAAATGCCCTTGGTAAAGATTTCGACGAACATATCGGCAAGCTCGCCCAACCCGATCGATCCATCGGTATGGTACCATTTGACGGTGTAGTGAACCATGCCGAAGAAAGCGAACGTCGCTACCGTATGATTGATGGGCTTCATTTTTCTTTGTTCAGTCAGTTCGCGCAAGATGCCGTAGAAGAGCTGAACGTAGTGCCTTTCCTTTTGAATCTGGATGGCGCGATGTTCCGGGCTGAGCGAATTGATTTCGTTCAGCAACAGGATCTCCCGATCCTGGTCTCCAGCGAAATACTGGGTGTAGAACCCCAAGACCTGCTTCAGTTTTTCTTCAGCGGGCAGATCCGAGAAACAGATTTTTTCGACGGTTGCGAGGGATTCGTCGACGGCACTGTTGATGAGGCGAAAAAGCATGTCTTCTTTGCTCTTATAGTAATAGTAGAGGGAGGATTGAGTCATGCCGAGCTCGCGGGCGATTTCGCGTATGGAGGTGGAGTGATAGCCCTTGCGAGCAAAAAGACGGGCGATAACCCGATCGAACTCCTTAATTTTTTGAATATTTTTGGGGCGAGACATGGATGCTCCTGTTAATTTTAACGAGTGTTCGTTAAATTATTGGCGTGTAATGGTGCACCTGTCAAGAATTTTTTTCGGCAGAGGAAAGAAAACTTAATTTATTCAGAAATGAAAAGGACTTATGGGAGAAGCACCATGGTCGTGAAGTTCTGCCCCGGGAGGCTCAGATCCTTTCTTCGAGTTCTTTCTGTTTTCCGAAAAGCCCGGAGGGTTTGATGACCAGGACCAGCAGAATCGCCGCCAAGCTCACAATCATGGTCCAGTGGGAACCCACATAAGTGTCGGTGAAGCGCTGGGCGAAGCCTATCAGGAAACTGGCCAGGACCAGACCCCCGTTGCTGCCGAGTCCTCCGATGATGCAGACGGCTAACGCATTGACCAGGACGTCGTAGCCTTCGCCTACCGAGATGCTGCCGAGCGGGATGATGACGAGGGCGGCGAGAGCCGCAAGGCCGGCTCCGAGCGCCACGCTGAGGGTGGCGACCTTGTCGGAGTCGATTCCAAAAGTGAGCGCCGTACGCTCATCCTGGGCGATCCCTCTGAAAGCGAGACCGGTAGCCGTGTGATGGGTGAAAAAATAAAGGAGGACGACCAGCACAATGCTCAAGATGACGATAAAGATCCGCTGAGCGTCGACATAGGTCCCGGCGATGAAAAAACTCCGGTCGGAAAGAACAGGGAGATTATACTCGAAACCGACGAAACCCAGATAGCGGAACACTTCTAGGAGCGCCAGGCCGATGCCGAACGTGGCGATGACTTCCGAAAGGGCCTGTCCCCGCACGCGCATCAGGATGAAACGGTACATCAGAGCGCCTATAAAAAGGTTCAGAACCACGGCCAATCCGGCTGCAATGAGATAGGGCAGGCCGATGAAGTGGATCAGCATCCAGGCGACGAAGGCCGCCAGGATGTACAGGGCCCCGTATGCAAAGTTGGCGACCCCGCTGATACCGAAGGTCAGATTGAACCCGATGGCCATCAAGGCCAGGACAACGCTGTTGATCACCGCATAGAAGACCGTTCCGACAAACATGATGACGCCTTTCTCCGGCAGTTCGCCCGAATCAGCAATAGAATGTTCGACACGACCCGGCGCTTGCTCTGCCGCCTGTGAGCCGCGCTCCTGCAACAACGTTCGAATATATCCGCTTCGAACCGGGCAGAGTGTTTCAGCTCCCGCTATCGTCCGCCGGCTGGTTCGAGGAGCGATCCGCCGCCGGCCCTGCAAACCAAGATAGGATACCCCGGTTTTCTTTGCAGGGCCACCGGCGGAAGGAAGAGGCCGGATGGTCTCCAGGTCGAAAACGGGTCCCTCCCGGAAAATCGATCAGGGACATAACCGGACCGGAGCCGGGACACCGGCTGTTGAAAACACGCTATTTGAGGGACTTGAGGCCTTCCGGCAGCTGTATCCGGCCTTCGGAAATGGCCTCGGGCAGAACGATGACCCGTTTCCCGTCCTCGGTCCACTGGAAGACGGCCGCTATAGCGGCCTCTGATGGATCGTAATCGTAGACGGCCTGATGTCCTTCGTCAAACCGGATCCGACCCATCACACCCTGCCGGTCGGTCTTGGCGATTTCCGCGGCCAGGGTATCGGGATCGAGCGTGCCGGCGCGCTCGATCGCCTCGGCCAGGATATAAACCGATTCATAGGAGGGTGCGGGTCCATGGCCGGCCTCCATCGCTTTTCCCCACCGTTTTTCATAGGCATCGTAATAAGCCTGAGAGGCCGGGACTTTGGGGGATGCGATTGCGCTGCCCAATTCAAAGTTGCAGTTGACGGCCCCCCCAATTTTGGCGTCGAACGTCTTCCAGGCGCCGGGGCCGGCAAGCGGTGAGATGAAACCGGCCATCAGGGCGGGCACACGCATGGTGTGCCACTGCTTGACAAGGATTCCGCTCTGCGGCATATCGAAGATAGGCAGGATGACCTGGGCGCCCTGCGCCCGAATCTTCATCAGGGCCGACGAGAAATCGGACGTACCGGTCGGATAGCTCTCGGAGCCCAGGACTTCCCAGCCCGCCTTCTTGAAATACAGCTCCGTCATCAATTCGGCTGTCTTGCGGGCCCAGGCGACATCCTGATTCATGATATAGACCTTGTTGAAGCCGAATTGCTCGTTGATGAAAGCCATCGTCCCGATCAGGTACTTGACCAGATATTTGGCGTTCAGGCACGTTCTGAAGACATAGCGGTATTTTTCCGGCTCTTGTTTGATCTTCTCTTCGGATGCAGGGGACATGGCAATGGTGCCGATGAGCGGTACCTTGTACTTCGCGAGGATATCCATCCCCGCCATGAGGGCCTCCGAACGGAAGGGACCGACGACCAGGGCTGTCGGTTTCTGGTCGAGGATCATTTTTTCGAGGCCTAAAAGGGCTTCGGGCACGGGTACTCCGGGGGCGGCGTCTCGGATGTCGATCGATTCCACTTTGAGCAGCCTTTTTTCACCGCCGACCTGTACACCGCCTTTCGCGTTGATTTCCTCAGTGGCCATGATGACGGCCTGAAGGGCCTCCTTGCCCTCGACAAAGCCGGTTGAGGTGGGAACGCCGATGACAATGGGCGCCTGTGCCGGGGCCTCCGCAACCAGAAAGAGCGCCAGGACCAGAGACATCCACATCGGGCCGAAGATAAACCTTGTTCCTTTCATCCGTGTCCTCCTTTTCGAGTGATGAGCCGCGCTGAGGCTGACGCCTTCAGATGAACATGGTCAATGAGTTTCCGGGTCGGGTAGTGACTGGGTTGCCTGGGAATCCTTTTTGTCTTACCGGATGCGGCCTCCTTTCCTAAAAGAATGTTATCCAGTGGGAATAATGGACTGTTTACATCATTATTCATCATCCGGAAAGGCTCTTTTTTGCCGGTCGTGGCATCCACGCGCGCGAACAAGATTCTCATTTCCGGATTGAAAATTAGGCCGCGGTGAATGAACATTTTCGAAAGTCACTATATAATGCAAAGTGGTCTCGAGATCAACGGTTTCGTTTTCGTCTTTCAAGGTTCTTTTCGCCACCAGGCCTCCGGCTGATCGGTTTAACGTTTAGGGGGCGGGTCCCCGTGTTTTCACACCCTCAGCCCGCCCGGCGTCATCTCCGCGGGGGCATGGAATGGTAACCACTTTCTGTAGGGAGCGGCCATCGTGGAAACTTCCGGCATCATTACCCTGACGACCGATTTCGGGTGCGAAGATGTCTACGTAGCGGTCATGAAAGGGGTCATCCTCGGAATTCACCCGGGGGCGAAGCTTGTGGACATTACCCATGGAATCCGCCCGGGTGACATCCGTCAGGGAGCGCGGATCCTGGAGGAGGCAGCTCGGTTTTTCCCCCCGGGCACGATTCACCTCGCCGTGGTGGATCCCGGCGTGGGGGGAGCGCGCAGACCGCTGCTGGTATGCGCCGGCTCCAGCTTTCTCGTGGGGCCCGATAACGGGCTCTTCTGGCCTCTGATCAAGGCGGTTCGGGAGGCGACCGTCATTCACCTGACGTCGCACGCGTACTTTCTCCCCGAAATCAGCAGGACCTTTCACGGGAGGGACATCTTCGCCCCCGTGGCAGGGCATCTGGCTTGTGGGGTCGATCCTCTCGAGTTGGGTACCCTCGTCCAGGACCCGGTTCGGCTCGCGTTGCCGACCGTCAAACGTTCGGAAGATGCCCTAGAGGGAGAGGTCATCCGGGTGGACCGTTTCGGGAATCTCATCACCAACATCCATCATCAGGATATCCGTTCGCTGGGTTGTTTGCCCGAGGCGAAGATCACCGTCGGCGACCATACCATCGAGGGGATCAGGGAAACCTACTCCAGTGTTCCGCGCGGTGGGATGCTCGCTCTTCTGGGCGGTTCAGGTTTTCTGGAGATCGCTGTGAATCAGGGCCGGGCCTCCGCGCTCGGGGGTGGAAATGGGACTTCGGAGGGGGTTCCTGTCCGGGTGAGCCGTCCACACGCGGGTCCTGGGGACGGGATCAGCGGCTGAAAGAGCGGCTTGGGAAAAAAAAGCCTTATTGGGGTGCCGGCTGATTTTTCAGCGATTCCAGGTAGGCGTCCCATTCTATGGGCAGGAAATATCTCTTCTTGTTGTTGCAGTCTTTACAGGCGGCGACGATGTTCCCCTTGCTGCTCTTGCCGCCGCGGCTCAAGGGAACGATATGATCCATGGTGAGGGCCTCCCGACCTACCTGCCGATGACAGTAATGACACACGCCCTTCTGGATCCGATTCTGCCACCACTGGGTTTTCCGGAGGCGCCTGGCCTTCTCTTTTTCCCGCCGGATGTCTTCCGCGGACACGGTTTCATAAAAAGCCTCGATCGTTCGTCCCTCCATCGATAAAGTCCCGGCAACGCCTCTTTCTGCGATGATCGAAGCAGGTTTTCGGCTGCGCTCGGCCGGATAAGGATTGTCCAGGGGGTATCGTCTGAGAATCCATTTTTCTTCGAGTGATCAATATAGATAACTGTTGGTAATTTGTCAATTTTTTTAAATTTTTAAATGGGCTCGCAGCCATGGGGGATGCTGGTCCGCGCGAGATCCTCGGTGACGAGGCTCGGCAGGCAGAGGGGTGGAGGGTCTGGTCGAAGCGCGCAGAGAATCCTGATCGTCATTTCCGGTTGACGGCAAAAAAGCGACTGTGATAGAAATATAAAGATGGGTTTTGACCTCCCCTTTTACATGCATCAGGCTATCGAGGAGGCAAAAACCGGTTTCGACGAAGGCGAGGTGCCCATAGGGGCCTTGCTGGTGAGCAGAGAGGGCGCTGTCCTTGCCCGTGCTCACAATCGGACGGTCGGCCTCAGCGATCCGACGGCCCATGCCGAGATCCTGGCTATCCGTGAGGCCTGCCTGGTTTGCCGCAATTACCGTTTGACAGGTGCCCTTCTTGTCGTGACCGTGGAGCCGTGCCCTATGTGCATGGGAGCTGTCATCCATGCCAGGGTGGCCAGCCTCGTTTACGGCGTCGCCGATCCCAAATGGGGGGCGGTCGATTCGCTTTACGAAATGGCCTCTGATTCCAGGCTGAACCATCGTGTGGATGTGCAAGGGGGCCTGATGGAAACGGAGTGCCGGGCGTTGATGCAGGCCTTTTTCAGGCTGCGGAGGGGTAAGGTCGCCTGAGCCGGTGCGGAGAGGTACCGAAGTGGTCGTAACGGGGTCGACTCGAAATCGACTTGTCCCGTTAATAGCGGGGCACGTGGGTTCGAATCCCACCCTCTCCGCCATTTTTCGCCGGGCAAAGGGTATCATCTGCACTATTCGAGGCTGTTGGCACGCTTCGATCCCGTTCCAGGGTCCCAATCCGGAGAGATGTCCGAGCTGGCCGAAGGAGCGCGACTGGAAATCGCGTGTGCTACCATAAAGTGGCACCGAGGGTTCGAATCCCTCTCTCTCCGCCATTTTTTTGCCGCCCTCTTCCATGGGGGCGCGATCCCTGCCGTTCCCCGCGATCATCTCCGCGCCTTGTTCGAGAGGTCTTGTCTCGACCCGCTCGTGTGCTGCCGGGACGGCGGCGCAGGTTGCCGTATGCCGTTGCGAAGAACGGGCGGCGCTGCTCTTTTGTGTGAATGAACCGGATCGCCTATGTCCTATGAAGTTCTAGCCCGAAAGTGGCGGCCGCAGATTTTTCAGGAGGTCGTGGGTCAGGAGCATGTGACTCAGACCCTGATGAACGCGATCGTAACAGGGCGGCTGGCGCAGGCCTATCTGTTCAGCGGTGCTCGGGGAGTGGGCAAGACCTCGGTGGCACGGATATTCGCCAAGGCGCTCAACTGCCGCGAAGGCGAGCCGGGGGTCCCCTGCAACCGGTGCCGCTCCTGCCTGGAGATCACCGACGGTTCCTCTGTGGACGTGCAGGAAATCGACGGGGCCTCCAACCGTGGCATCGACGAGATCAGGGAATTGAGGGAGAACATCCGCTACATGCCTTCCTCCAGCCCTTACCGCGTCTATATCATCGATGAAGTGCACATGCTCACGCTGCCGGCATTCAACGCTCTCCTCAAAACCCTGGAAGAGCCCCCGCCGCACGTCAAATTCATCTTCGCCACCACTGAACCACACAAGGTTCCGGTGACGATCTTATCGCGGTGCCAGCGCTTCGATTTCAAGCGCATTCCTCTGCCGAAGATCGTGGACCACCTGGCGAATGTGAGCCGGGAGGAAGGGATCTCCATCAGCCCGGAAGCCTTGGCTGTCATTGCGAGGGCAGCCGGCGGCAGCATGCGGGATGGGCAAAGCCTGCTGGATCAGGTCGTCGCGTTTACCGGGCAAGCTGTCGAAGACGCGCGGGTCGTCGATATCCTAGGCGTGGTCGATCGGAGCCTGGTCTTCGAGACGGGCCGGGCCCTGATCGAAGGGGATCCAGGAGCGTGCCTCCGAATCGTCGATGCGGCCTACAACAGCGGCTATGATATCAAGGAATTCTATCGCACCCTCATGGAGCATTTCCGGAACCTGATGGTGAGCCTTGTTTCCTCGGATGAAGGCCTCCTGGAGATGAGTGCGAGCGAGAGGGAGGAGACCCGCGCCCAGGCGAAAAAGGCCGGACAGGACCGGGTTCAAATGATCCTGAACTTCCTGGTCGTGCGGGAAGAGACCCTGCGCTATGCTTCTTCTCCGAGGCTGGTTCTCGAAACTTTGCTGGTCAAGCTGTGCCAGCTTGGGGAATATCTCTCGTTCGAAGGGATCATCCAGCGCCTGGAGGCTTTGGAAAAGGGACTGCCGGAAGGAGCAGGCACGGCGCACGATGTTTCCGCGCCGGTCAACCAGCCTGTTCGAACGGCCAAGGATTTGAGCGGGGTGGAAAACGCCCTCGTCGGAGAAACCAAGACGGCCGGGATGGAAGCCTGGCCGCAGTTTCTGAGGTTCCTTTCCGGCAGGAACCGGCCGATGGGAAACATCCTGAAGGATTGGACCTGCCGCTCCATCGGCGAGCATGAGGTCGAGCTGGTCAAAAGCAGGCAGCCGTTCACGGCGTCTTATTTCGAGGATGCCGATCACGTAGGGCAGCTGTCCGACCATATGGAGGCGTTTTTCAGGCGCCGCCTGAAAATCCGGATCATCGATTCCCCGGACCGGGTGCTCAAACCGGATTCCCCTCCTCCGCGATCGGAATCTTCGAGCCGGAAGCGATATGCCCATGTCTCCCCGCCGGTCCAGGATATCCTCAACATTTTCGAAGGGCGGATCGAGGGCGATGTCACGACAGCGGCGGATGCGGGGGGCGTGGAGCCGGAAACAGAAGAGGAGGACAAGACATGAAAGGAATTCCCAATATGGGCCAACTCATGAAGCAGGCCCAGCAGTTTCAGGCCAAGATGGCCAAGATGCAGGAAGAACTCGGCGACAAAACGGTCGAGGCCTCGGCCGGTGGCGGAATGGTGACCGTGACGGCCAACGGCCGCCAGGAACTGGTTTCCGTCAGGATCGATCGGGAGGTCGTTGATCCGGACGACATCGAGATGCTGCAGGATCTCGTTCTGGCCGCTGTCAACGACGCCCTGACGCAGGCGAAGAACATGGTCAACGAAGAGATGGGGAAATTGACCAAAGGGCTGAACATGCCCGGCCTTCCGGGTCTGTTCTGACGCGGCCATTCAGGATTGAACGAGATGGGCATCTACCCTGCACCCCTTGAAAGACTGATCGAACATTTCACGCGGCTACCTGGTATCGGCCAGAAATCCGCCACCCGGATGGCCCTCTACATCCTGCGCAGCCCGAGGGCCTTGGCGGAAGAGCTCGCCCGGAGCCTGATGGACGTGAAGGAGAAGATTCGCTTTTGCTCGATATGCTGCAATCTGACCGATCAGGACCCCTGCCTCATCTGCAGCAGCCCGAATCGTCATTCGGAGACGGTTTGCGTCGTGGAGACCCCCGGCGATCAGATGGCGCTCGAAGAATCCGGGATTTACAAGGGCCGCTATCATGTCCTGCATGGCGTGCTTGCCCCCCTCGACGGCGTTGGGCCGGAGCAACTGCGGATCGGAGAACTTCTCAGACGCTTCGAACCGGAGGGCATCCGTGAGGTGATTCTCGCCACCAATCCCACCACGGAAGGTGAAGCTACGGCATCCTACCTCGGAAAAGTCATTGCGCAGAAAAATCCAGGCGTCAGGATCAGCCGCATATCCCTGGGGGTTCCCATGGGAGGGGACCTGAAATATATGGACCGGATGACCCTGCAGCATGCCTTGAAAAGCCGGGTTTCCATCGGATCATGATTTCCCCCCGTTCCATAGAGACCCTCAGGAACATCGTCGGCCCGGAACATCTCAGACTCGATCCATCGGATTTCGAGGCCTACGCGACCGATGGGACCAAGCTTCGTTTTATGCCGGATGCCGTCATCTTTCCAGGAGACACTCAGGAAGTCTCAGCCATTCTGATCCAGGCCGATCAGGAAAGATTCCCGGTCATCCCCCGTGGAGCGGGCACCGGCATGAGCGGGGGAGCCCTGCCGGTTGCCGGAGGGCTGGTCATGTCGCTGGAACGCTTCGACCGGATCCTGCTGGTCGACGAGGACAATCTGATCGCCAAGGTCGAGCCGGGGGTGATCACGGCCCATCTTCAGGCCGAGGTCGAAAAGTGCGGCCTGTTCTATCCACCCGACCCTGCCAGCAGCGATATATCCACCATCGGCGGGAATGTGGCCGAGTGCGCAGGAGGTCTCCGGGCGGTCAAATACGGCGTCACGAGGGACTATATCCTGGGCCTTACCGCGGTTCTCCCTACCGGCGAGATCCTGAAGACCGGAGTCGAAACGATGAAGGGCGTCGTGGGCTATGACCTCACCCGTCTGTTGATCGGCTCGGAAGGCACGCTGGCAGTGGTGACGGAAATCACGGTGCGGCTGATGCCGCGGCCCGAGACGCAGCGGACGATGATCGCTTTCTTCCCGGAGGTGGCCCAGGCGGTCGAGACCGTGGGGCGGATCATTCGGCGCGGGGTCCTTCCTTCCACCCTTGAATTGATGGACAGCCGGAGCATCGCCTGCGTGCGGGACGAAATCGCCCTGGATGTGCCGGCCGGGACAGAGGCATTGCTGTTGATCGAGGTGGACGGAGGCCGGGAAGAGGTGGACCGGGATGCCTTGCGGGTTCGTCAGGTCTGCGAAATGAGCGGCGTTTCAAGGTTTTTGGCGGCGGATGACCGCGCGGGGGCGGAGACGCTCTGGGAAGCGCGCCGCAACCTCTCCCCTTCCCTTTACAAGCTAAGGCCGCACAAGGTGAGCGAAGACATCGTCGTGCCCCGCAGCCGTATGGCCGAACTCGTGAAGTTCCTGGACGCCATGAGCCGGCGCTACGGCTTGCCGATCCCCGCGTTCGGCCACGCCGGGGACGGTAATCTGCACGTCAATATCATGCTGGACAAGACCGATCCCTTGGAGTGTTCGAAGGCGGAGGAGATTGTCAAGGCCCTTTTCCAAAAAGTCATTGCGATGGGCGGAACCCTGTCCGGGGAGCATGGCATCGGGATTACCAAGGCCCCCTATCTCGGGATGGAGATTAGTCCTGCAGGCATTGCGCTGATGCAGCGGATCAAGAAGGCCTTTGATCCGCATGGCATCCTCAATCCCGGCAAGATGATGCCTTGAAAGCGCCCTCTTTTGCAGAGGAAGCGGCAGCGCGAGGGTCAAAAGCTCCTCGTCAAGCGGTTTGGTCGACATTAAAGGATCTTGTCGAGGCTCTTGTAGTCCTTGGTGTTGTAAAATTTCTCGACGTTGACGAGACTGAGGCGTTCCAGGGCTTTTTTAAGCGGAACGCTCGTGATTTCGCCGTGCTTTAAACTCGTCATTCGTCCGAAATCCTCGTTGACGATCATGTCGACCGCAGCGATCCCGAATTTGCGGCCCATCCGGCGGTCGTGCGCCGTCGGCGGCCCCCCCCGCTGAAGATGCCGCAGCGCGACATAGCGCACCTCCATATCGGTCTGCTTCTGAATTTCCTCTGCAATGAAACCGCCGATGCCCCCGAGATACGTATGCCCGAATCCATCCCTCCCACGCTTTTCGTAGATCTCGGCCATGCCCCGCGGCTTGGCGCCTTCCGCTACCAGGACGATGCTGTAGCGCTTGCCGCTCTGGCGTTGCTGTTTGAGGATCTCGATCACCCGTTCCAGGAGGAAGTCATGCTCCGGAATGAGAATCACGGCCGAGCCCGACGCCTCGCCGCCTTCGAGCGCCAGCCAGCCGGCCTTGCGGCCCATGCACTCGACCACGAAGATCCGGCTGTGGGACCCGGCCGTCGTGCGGAGCCGGTCGATGTCGGAGGTGATGGTGTTGAGGGCCGAATCGAAGCCCAGCGTGTATTCGGTCTCGGAGAGGTCGCGGTCGATGGTCTTGGGGATGCCGACGACCTTGAACCCCTGCTTGTACAATTTATACGCCACCCCGAGGTTGTCGAAGCCGCCGATGACGACCAGGGCGTCCAAGCCGAGCTTCTGATAATTCTCCATCAGCACGGCGGATTCGTCCTTCTGGGGATCGAAAGGATTCAGGCGGGTGGTTCCGAGGCGTGTGCCGCCGTAGCGATCCCAGGTTCGCACATTGTCGAGATTGAGAGGCATGATCCACTGCTTGACGCTTTCCGGTTTCTCCGGTTTGATTTCTACCAGGCCTTTCCACCCGTCGATGATACCGACGATGTCGAACATGACACCGCGCCGCGGGACGAGATCCTTATCCAGGGCGGAGTTGACCAGCCAGTGGATGGTGCTGTTGATTCCCGGGCAGTCGCCGCCTGCCGACAAAACGCCCACTTTCATTTTCATTGGAGGCCTCCCGCCAAAAAATGATAAACTGAATATTGAATGGTGGTTTTCAGACAGAAGCATAATGCAAAAACGGCCGGCCTGTCAAGAAATGGCCCCGTGTGCCGCTGAGGCCTCATTGACCGGAATGATTTCATGGGCAAAAGGACGCTGAAGGATTATGGGGTTTTTTGAAGCTGCGCTATTGGGCGTGATCCAGGGGCTGACGGAATTTCTGCCCGTCAGCAGTTCCGGCCACCTGGTCGTTTTTCAGCATCTATTGGGTTTCAGAGAGCCCGAGCTGTTTCTTGACAGCGCGTTGCACGTTGGGACGCTTCTCGCGGTCTGCATCTTTTTCCGTCAGGACCTGAAGGAAATGACCAGGGCCACCCTGCGGCTCAGGATGGACGACCCGCAGACCAGGCTGGTTGCCGCCGTGCTGATCGGCTCGATTCCGACGGCGCTGATCGGCCTGGTCTTCAAAGAGCCCCTCGAGGCCCTTTTCGCGTCTGTGTCAACCGTTGGAATGATGCTGATCATGACCGGCATCGTATTGACCCTGACCGGTTTCGTCTCGAAAGATCATGCCAGATTTTCTTCTGTCCCCTGGTATGCCGCGCTGGCTGTAGGCGTGGCGCAGGGGCTCGCCATTACACCCGGCATCTCGCGTTCCGGGGCGACCATAGCCGCCGGGCTTTTTCTGGGATTGAACCGTGAACTGGCCGGGCGGTATTCGTTCCTGCTGGCCATTCCCGCCATCTTCGGGGCGCTCCTCCTTCAGTTGGGGGCCGAGAATCTGGGAAGCACAGGTTTGCTGCCTGTTGCGGCCGGTTTCTGTACGGCAGCCCTCGTGGGCCTCTTCGCGCTGAAGGTCTTGATGGCGGTGGTGCGCCAGGGCCGCCTGGCCTATTTTGCACCTTACTGTTTTGCGCTCGGGGCCACGATCCTTATTTTTTGAGAGGAGCGGGCTGTAGGCAACGCCAGGGCAGCCGGCGGGTTCATGCACAGCAATGATTCGCTTCCATCTCGAGAAAATGATCCTGCGCAACCTCGCTTCCATTCAGTGGGGCGGATCGCCGGTTTCGGCATGGACCTGAGCCGTGGCCTGTGCGGCGCCATGAAGGCTGCCTTCCGGCAAACGGCCGATTTGAAGGGTCATGCCGCAAGAACATGGTTCTACGATGGAAGCGGGAACGGATTCGGGTGGATTCAGGGAGAGAACTGAAATGGACAACCACAAGAGGCCGGGAGCCTCGTACGGTTCGATGGCGCTTTTGAGGGAGGATGCGCTGCTGGCGCTCAAGGGCGTCTGCATGGGTGCCGCCGATGTGGTTCCGGGCGTTTCCGGCGGGACCATGGCCTTCATTCTCGGGATTTACGAAAGATTGATCCATGCGATTCGTTCCTTTGACGCAGAAGCGCTGAAGATGATTCTCAAGGGGAATTTCAGAGGGGCCGCCGACCATGTCGCCTGGCGCTTTCTTCTGGCCTTGGGGATCGGTATCCTGACTGCGATTTTTTCCCTGGCGCGTCTCCTGAGCTGGCTTCTTCGGGATCATCCGATCTTCATCTGGTCCTTTTTTTTCGGCCTCATCGTGGCGTCCGTCGTGGTCGTCGGCCGCCGGGTCTCGGCATGGCGCCCCCTGTTGTTTGTGACGTTCATTGGAGGGCTCTTAGGCGCCTACTGGCTGGTGGGCCTCGTGCCGGTCGCTCCGCCCGACGCGCCCTGGTATCTTTTCATGAGCGGTGCGGTCGCCATCTGTGCCATGATCCTTCCGGGGATTTCAGGTTCTTTTGTCCTGGTGCTGTTGGGCAAATACCAGACCGTGCTCGATGCCGTCAACGAGCGTGACATGGTGGTCCTTGGTCTGCTGGCCCTGGGTGCCTGCGTCGGGCTCGCTGCGTTTTCGCGTCTTCTCGGTTGGCTGCTCGATCGGTACCATGATGCCATGGTAGCGGTCCTGACAGGTCTGATGCTCGGGTCGCTCCGCAAGGTGTGGCCTTGGAAGGAGGCCGCTGCGCAGATCAACGCGCTTCCTCCTCAGTGGAATGGAGAGGTTCTGGGGGCCTTGCTGCTGATGATGGTGGGGTTTGTGCTCGTTCTGGGGTTGGATCGATTGGCGGTCCGATCGGCCTAGTCGCGGTTGTCTTCGACCCGCGTCCACGAGCTGTGTGCACCGATTTCTCCGAGGCCAAAAAGTTCGATCATGATCCCCACCCGTGAGTCGGCGTCGGTGTTCTCCAGAAAGAGGCTCGTGGCCCAGCATTGGCTTCGATAGCCCACCCAATAACGGCTGGAGATGTTTTCCTTTTCCTCTATGTTTCTCTCGAGGGATGTCCCCGCCCACAGGCCGTAAAAAAGGTTCACGTCCACCAGGAAATTCAGGTCCTGTTGCCCGTCGCGCCGGTACACGTAGTCGAGCCGGTAATAGTCGCGCAGACCGTTGCGCCTGTCGAGGGCCATATCCAACGAAACGGTCGTCGAAACGATTTCCTTGTCGTAATGATCCCACTGGGCATTTCCCCGCAGGTCCACCCTGGGGAGGGGACGCAGGACGAGGTCCGCCTCGAGGGGGGTGAACGGCCGTTCATCGTATGGATCATCGGGGTGACGGGCCTCGCCGATATCGTATCCCTGCGTCAGGTCGAAGGTGGCCCATTGGCGGTAGGAAACCGCTCCTTTTTCGTCTTCCAGGCGGGCATCCAGAAAATTTTCGAGGCTGACTTCGAACACGTTGGCCGGTCGCTCGCGCATGATGTCTTCGAACCAGGGCACGGCCTGCTTTTCTTCCTTCAAGGAGCGGTATCGATAGGCGAAAGAGGGCCTGATCTTGTGCTTCAGCTTCCTGGCCCCCATCCAGTCGATCGGATAGATCCGGTCCAGGTTGGTGGACAACTCGGCTGCCAGTTCGTAGGCCTGATTGGAATTCCGGTCGTTCTCGCCGGTGGATTCGCGCTCGACCCATCGGGCGTTGTAAATGTAGCGCACGGAGGGCTCGAATTCCAGATAACGCCCCGGAAAAAAGGGAAACCGGGCCTCGGGGGCGAGAGACAAACGATGCCCCGTGTCCCCGGCATCCCGCCAGACGTAGGTGTAGTCGGAGCCGAGGGCGGTGAACATGGGGAAGTCGAAATATTTGCGCGGCAGCATATTGAAATAGAGATCCCCCAGCGGTTGCGCGGTCCGATCGGCGGCCAAATTTTCGGGCCGCTGATAGTAGGCGGTTCCACCCTGAAGGCTGTAGCTGCTGCCGTCCCGAGCGAGTCGCACGGCCGAACGGCGCAGGGCCGCGTACCGATCGTCGAGAGGCCGCCCCCAATCGTCTGCAAGATCGGGCCTGGCATCGAAGCCGATCGGACCGTCATCGAATTCCCGCAGGTAGTCCTGATCGCTCACGTAGTCCAGATCCGCTTTTGCCATCATGCCTGCCGGGAGGGCCTGGTCGGCGCGCCCCCTCAGCCAGTAGCGGGTTTCGTTGGTGCGCGGCAGCGGACTGACATCCAGGGAATCGCTGTCGGTCATATTCTTGGGGCTTTCATCGTCGGAGAGGACATCCGCCAGGAAGGTTCCCTTCGAGCGGGGGTCCAGGATGTAGTTGAACTCGACCCCCTGCATATAGCCGCGTTGGCTCAGGTATCGCTGGTAAAAAGTGGCATCGGCCTGATCCGAGATGGCCCAGAAGAAGGGAATTTCGATATCGGCTCCGTTCAGACTCGAGTAGCCGATGCGCGGCGGAAGCAGCCCGGTCTGGCGTTTGGTCTTGGCGGGAAAGATCATGTAGGGAAGATAAAGCACCGGCAGGTCTTTGACGCGGAAGGAGGCGCCTTCGACCGTCCCGTATCCCTCCACGGTGACCTTGACCTTGCTGCCTGTGATGAACCAGGCCGGGTCCGGGCCGTCGCAGGTCGTCAGCCGGGCCTCGTGGATCAGGTAGGTATCCGGGCCGACCTTTTCCATGTGTTTTCCGCTGATGTAGACGTGGTTTTGCTTGAGAAAAAGAACGCCGTTCGTAATGCTCCCGGTCTGGGTCTGCAGGTTGAAAACCGCGTGGTCTCCGGTGAAGGTGTCTCCGCCGCTCCTGAGCCGTACGTTGCCCCAGACCTCGGCGATGCCGGTCCTCTGGTCGTAAAAGGCTTCGTCGGCATAAAGCGACTGGGCCCCTTTGGTGATGATGACGTTGCCTTTGGCCCTGTACTGCTGAGTCCTGTTGTCGTAACCGAGTTCATCTCCGAAGATCTCCCACGGGATGTCCGGCGACACGACCGTATCGACCCGCCTGCCCCACTCCTGGCACCAGCCGGAGGAGGTTCCGGCCGCCATCGTGGACAGGAAAAGACCGGCGGTGAGGAGAATCGCGATGAGCCGGGGTGTGCCGGTATGATGCATGACAAGGTCCTTCGCAGCCTGCCGCGCCAAATGGCTAGGGCGGATCAGGTTGGTTCTTGAGGGGGTCGAAGACGACGAGGGCCTCCCCGACGGTAAAAAGGGAGCCGCAGATCAGGATGACATCCTCTTTTCCGGCCAGTGAACGCGCCCTGGCGATGGCTTCCGGGATGGAGCCGGCGGTTTCCCCGGGAGGCGCATGGGTCCCCGCCGCCGACATGAGCTGTTTCGGGTCGGCCGCTCGGGCATAGACCGGCCGTGTGTAGATGACATACGAACTGATGGGGAGGATGCCGGAGAGGACGCCGGGGATGTCTTTGTCCTCCATGATGCCGATGACGAGGATCAGGCGCCTGCCGGGGAATTCCGACTGGACCGCCGCGGCCAGGTGCCGCATGGCGGCCGGGTTGTGCGCCCCGTCCAGGATGATGACGGGCTCCTCCGATACCACGTGCATCCTGCCGGGCCAGAAGGCCTTTTGAAGGCCCCTGCGCATGTGATCCTCTGAAACCGCCCACCCCGCCTCCCGCAGCTCTTCGGCCAGCGCAAGGGCAAGGGCGGCATTCCGGCTTTGATAGCAGCCTCTGAGGCCGAGCTGCAGGTCTCGGAGGGACTGAAAGCGGCCGTAAAAGTTGAGACCGCGCGACGTTTTGCGGTAGCGGATTTCTTTGCCGATCCGATACAGGGGAGCCCCCTTTTGCCGGGCGATGCCTTCGAAGACGGAGAGGACGGCAGGCTGTTGGGCGGCCGTGAATACGGGCACACCGGGCTTGATGATGCCTGCCTTTTCCCAGGCGATCTGCCGGAGCGTCCTTCCCAGATAGGCCTGGTGCTCCAGGGAGATGTTGGTAATGGCCGAAACAAGGGGCGTAATGAGGTTGGTGGCATCCAGCCGTCCGCCCATCCCTACTTCGAGGATGGCGAGATCCGTTTGGCGGCGTTTGAAATAGACCAGGGCCATGGCAGTCACCGCTTCGAAGAAGGTCGGCGGCTCCTCGGGAACGATAGCCCCGAGGGTTTCTCCGATCAGTGAAACCGCCTCCTGCGGGGACATCTCTGCGCCGTTGATGCGGAAGCGCTCCGTGAAGCGAACGAGATGCGGGGATGAATAAAATCCGACACGGTATCCCGCCTCCTCGAGGATGGCGGCAAGGAACACGGAGACGGACCCCTTGCCGTTCGTACCCGCGATGTGGACGTATCGCTCGCCGAGATGCGGGTTTCCGAAGGCCTCGAGGAGATGGGCCGTCTGGGACAGCCCGAACTTGATGCCGAACTTCTGCAGTCGGTAAAGGGAACCGAGCGCTTCTTGGTAGGATGATGGTTGCATAGTCTTTATCTGGTTTCCATCCGGAAGTGGCCTTTTTGGCCAATCTCGGCGTCAATCTGCACGTTTGCTTGTGCGGCGACCTGTAGGTCGCCTCCGCGCAAACGCTTGATTTCCTTGATATTGGCCAAAAGTCCTCATTTCCGGATTGGAAACCGGGTTCTACCGGAAAATCATTTCCGGATGGGATCTATCTGGGTATAGGGTGATCCGGCGAGGCTTCCAGCCCGCGTTGCGCTACAATGGTGAACTGCCCGGCCGGGCGGAGAACCCGCCGTTGAGGCGGGCTGACCGGGCCCAGCCTCCATTCGAAAGTGGTCCGTATATTCTTCAATGGACGGGGCTTTGTCAATTCAAAAGATACCGGCCGACGCGCCTGGAGACCGGTCGTTTCATTCCGGTCGATGGGTTTTGAGGTTCAGGGCGTAAAAGGCCACGGGAACGACAACCAGGGTGAAAAAGGTCGAAGCGACCAGACCGAAGATCAAGGCCCACGCCAGGCCGCTGAAGATCGGGTCCAGGGTGATGGGCCAGGCACCGAGCGCAGTGGTGGCGGCTGTCAACAGGATGGGCCGCATGCGGGCCGCGCCGCTTTCGAGGACGGCGTCCTTCAACGAGACGCCCTGTTTCAGGGCGTCCTGAATGAACTCGATCAGGACGAGGGAGTTGCGGATGACAATCCCTCCGAGGGCGATCATACCGATCATGCTGGTCGCTGTGAAAAAAACGGGGTTCTGGAACCCTTCCACCGGCGGCGCAAAGGCGAGATTGAGAAACCAGAAGCCGGGCATGATGCCGATCAGCGTCAAGGGGACCGATATCATGATCAGGAGCGGAAGGAAGAACGAGCTCATCTGGATCACGAGCAGGATGTATATGCCCAGCATTGCCGCGGCGTATGCGATTCCGAGGTCCCTGAAGACGTCGAGGGTGATCTTCCACTCCCCTTCGCCGGCCCATTCGGCTCGAATCCCATCAGGAAGGGGCTTCTTCCTGAGCTCGCCTTGCATGTCGAGGATGGCGGTGGCCGGGGGCCTTCCTGCCGTTTCCGCATAGACGAACACCACCCGCTCGAGGTTCTTGTGATAGATGGGCTGGTCCTCGGCCACGGCCTTGAAAACACCCAGTTCTCCCAGCGGAACCTGCGTCCCTTCCGCGGTCAGGATCGGGAGGCCTGCAAGGTGCTCGGTGTCCGATCGCTTCTCTTTGGGCATCACGATCCGGATGGAAAGGGGTTGACGCTCTCCAGCCAGGTGAACGGTCGCGGGTTGCCCCCCCTCGAGCGCCGTACGCAGGGTTTGGGCGATTTGGTGGGTCGAGACGCCATGCAGAGCGGCCTTGGCCTTGTCGGGTTGGAAGTCCAGGCGCTGGCGCGGGGTTTCGGTGCTGTCGTCGATGTCCACGACGAACGGCTCCTCTGCCATCACCTCCTGGACCTGCTTGCCGGCCATGATCAGTTCCGCGTAGGTCTGGTCGGGCGTGCCGTAGATCTCGGTGACGATCGTGGAAAGGACCGGGGGGCCGGGGGGGACTTCCACCAGCTTGATGTGGGCCCCCTCGCGGCGGGCGAGATCTTCCAGGTCTTTTCGGATCCGGAGAAGGATGGTGTGGCTTTGCTGCACCCGCCGCTTCTTGTCCGCCAGATTGACGCGGATGTCGGCCAGGTTGCCGGTCTCACGGAGGTAATAATGCCGGACCATCCCGTTGAAATCCATGGGAGATCCGGTCCCCACATAGGAGACGAAGTGGGTGACCTCGGGGACCTCGCGCAGGTAGTCCTCGAAGGCCCGCACCACCCGGTCGGTGGCCTCGAGCGGTGTGCCCTCGGGCATGTCGATCACGACCTGAAATTCATCCTTGTTGTCGAAAGGCAGCATCTTGAGCGGCACCTGCCTGAAGAGCGCCAATGCCGCCGAGACGCACAACAGCAGAACGACGGCGAGTGCCAGCGCCCAGCGCATGGGCCGGGAGGCGAGGAACGGACCGGTGATCCGCCGATAAACCCGCCTGATCCATCCGGGTGCCGCGTCGGTTTCCACCTCCGCCTCGCCCGGCGATTGCGGCGCCCGTTTGCGGATCAGGACCCAGCTCAGCCAGGGGACCACGGTCAGGGCGCAAACGGTGGAAAAAGAGACGGTCAGGGGCACGTTGGCGGCCATGGGCGCCATGTAGGGGCCCATCATCCCCGTGATGAAGAAAAGAGGGGTGAACGAGACGATGATCGCCAGGGTGGACATGATGACAGGCGGCAGGACCTCCTTGACCGCGAAGAGGGTCGCCATATCGGGTTTTCTGCGTCCTGCGAGGATGTGGCGCTGGATGTTGTCGACATTGATGATCGGGTCGTCCACCACCAGGCCGAGCGAGAGAATGAGCGCGAAGAGCGTGACCCGGTTGATGGTGAAGCCGAAGAGGTAGTTGACGAAAAGCGCCAGGGCGAAACTGAGCGGAACCGCCACGGCTACGACGAGCGATTCCCTCCAGCCGAGCGTGAGGGCCAGGAGGCCGACCACCGTCAGGATGGCGAAGACGAGGGAACTGAGCAGTTCGTCGACCTTCTGCTGCGCCGTCCGGCCGTAGTTGCGGGTCACGACCACCTCGACCCCGTCCGGGATGACCGTTTTTTTGAGCGTTTCCATACGCTCGAGGATGTTTCGGGCGACATCGACGGCATTGGTTCCCCGTTTCTTGGCGAGGGCCAGGGTGACGGCGGAGTGGGTGACGGGCCCGGACTCGAGGCCGAGGCGTTCCGCTTCGGCGTAGGACAGGCCGAAGCGGGCGTGTCGGACCGGTTCTTCGGGGCTGTCGGAAACGGCGCCAAGGTCGCGCAAGTAGACCGGTTTCCCGTCGTGCACGCCCACGACAAGGTTTTCCACCTCACGGGCGTCGGCGACGAATGCGTCGCTCGTCACGGTGATCTCATGGTTGTTGCGTACGATCGTCCCGGCGGTGACTGCGGCGTCGGTGGCTTCGAGCGCGTGGACCACCTGCAGCAGCGAGATGCCGAAGGCGGCCAGGTTTTCCGGCAAAACCTCCACCCGGACCTCACGGGCCCGGCCGCCGACAACCCCTGTCCGTGAAATGTCCGGGACCTCGGCGAGGCGGGCCAGCACCTCCTCCCCGATTCGATGCAGGGCGTGATCGTTGTACCGTTCGGAGTGCAGGGTCAGGTTGAGGATGGGAACGTCATCGATTTCGACCGGTTTGATGACCCAGCCACGGACGAGGGGGGGCGCCGCGTCGATATTCATCGCGATCTTGTTGTGCAGCTTGACGAGGGAATTTTCGCGGTGTTCCCCCACAAAGAAGCGCACGGTCACGACGGCCATGTCCCGGCGGGACATGGAATAAACGTATTCGACGCCCTCTATCTGCCAAAGAAGCCGTTCGAGGGGTGTGGCGACGAGTTTTTCCACCTCCTGGGCGGTTGCGCCCGGGGCGTGTACGAAGACGTCGGCCATGGGAACCACGATCTGGGGTTCCTCCTCGCGCGGAGTGATCAGGACGGCGACCACGCCGGCGGCCATGGCGAAGACCAGGAACAGGATGGAAAGACGGTAATTCAGAAACTGCTTGACGACGAGGGGGATAAAACCCTTCGGGGTGGTTTCGAGATCGTTCATTGCCGCTCACCCCGCACGGCGAGTACCTCTCCGCCTTCGAGCCCGGCGAGGACCTCGATGCGATCGCCATGAATGGGGCCGGTCTTGATCAGGACCTCCTGCCATCGGCCGTCCTTCTGGATCAGGACGGTGTGAAGCTGCCCGACCGTGCGCGGGGCGGCGCACGGGATCAGGATCGCCGGTCTTTCCTTGACCGGCACCAAGAGGCGGCCGAACATGCCAGGGAAAAGCGAGGGATCTGAGGGCAGGGCCGCTTTGACCAGGATCGACCGGGTGGAGGGGTCGGCGGCGGGAACGATCTCCTGAATCTCCACCTGCAGCCTCCGCCCGAGAGCCGGGATCACGCAGGCCAACTCCTGGCCGATGCGGACCCATGGCAGCAGTCCTTCGCGGACATAGGCCTCGATTCGCAGACGCCCCGGCGTTTGCAGGGTCAGAAGGGTCTTGCCCGGGAGGGCGAGATCGCCGGGGTCGGCGAGCCGCTCGACGATCTGCCCGTCTTCCGGCGCCAGAATGCGGGTGTATCCCAGGTGGACGTCGGCGGCCCGGACGGCCTCCTCAGCTTGCCGAGCGGCGGCCTGGGCCTCGGCCAGGGCTTGCCCGGCCTGCTCCCGTCTGGCTTTGGCCTGCTGAAAGCTCGAAAGGGCCTGCTCCAGGTCCTGCGCTGTCGCAGCCTCCGCTGCAGCATACGCCTCGATCCGCCGGTGATGGGCCTGGGCCTGTTCCAGGACGGCTTCGGCGGCCAGGATCTCCTGGCGTGCCCCGGCTGCGCGCGCCTGAGCCGCGCCGTAGGCCTCGCGGGTCTGTTCCAGCCGTGCTTCGATCTCCCTGGAATCAAGCAGGACGAGCGGTTCGTCCTGTTCGACCCTGTCGCCGGGACGCACTAGGATCTCTCTGATCCGGGCATGCACGAGGGATTCGATCCGGGTCTCGGTGAGGGGACGCACGGTTCCGACGGCCTCATAGAATTCCGTGATCGTGGACCGTTCTGCGACGGCGGTGGGATAGGATTCGGCGCCGCCCCGTGCGGGCACGGGCCCGGTGCCGGGGCCGACCTTGTCAGGGACGAAAAATCCGGTCATATAAAGCATCAACAGGATCAGGACCAGAATCCCTCCGGCGAAACCAGCCCATCGGAGGCGGCTTTTCGACGGCTTGCGCATCGCGTCACTCCCGGTTGTCATTCCGATATCCCCAGCGTCCGAGGGCACGGCCCACGGCGGTCAGGGCCTTTTCCCCGTCGTAATAAGCGGCCCTGGACAGCATCCGGGCCCGGTTGCGGGCCAGTTCGGCATCCAGGTAGCGTGTGATGTCAGCCGATCCACCCTCGTACTGCATCTTGACGATGCGCAAGGCCTCGTTGGCCTGCGCTTCGGCGGCCAGGGTGACCTCGTGGCGCGCTTTGGCCTGGGCCAGATCCAGATAGGCTTTTTTGAGATCCAACTGGATGGCCTGGGTCGTCTTGCGGTCGGCGGCGAGCATCTCCTGCAGGGCCCAGCCGGCCTGCCGCACCCGGGCCCTGGTGCCGAAACCGCTGAAGAGGTCCCAGTTCACCATCACGCCAAGGGTCCAGTTTTCACGGTCACGTTCGAAATCCACCCCGGGGTCGTCGAAGTAATACCGCCCCTGGGCGTCGATCCGCGGCAGATAGTCAGCACGAGCGGCGTCGAGAGCCATCCTGCTCTGCACGAGCCGGCGACGGACCACCTGCAGTTCGGGGCGGTTCGCCAGGGCCTCCGGCAGTGCCGCGGTATAGGTTTCGGGAACGGAGAGGGCGACCTTTTCGTGCCGCACGAGATCGAGGCGGGTATCCGGGTCGTGCCCAAGCAGATTGGCCAGCGCCGCCTCGGCGAGGCTCAGGCTGTTTTCGGCCCTGATGCGTTCTTCCCTGGCCTGGGCCAGCCGAACGTCCAGGGAGAGGACATCGGACTTGAGGGCCCCGCCGGCCCGGTACCGGGCTTGCGTGGTCCGCAGCTGCGCCTCGACGGTTTGGACCGATTCAGCGGCCACCTCCACGAAATCGGCGGCTGCAAGGAGGTTGAAATAGCCGTCGATGACCGAGGCGACCAGGGCGTTTTCAATGCTGAGGCGATCCAGTCGCTCGATCTGGAGCCCGGTTTCGGCCATCCGTGTCCGGAGATAGTCGCGCCCGCCGCTGAACAGGTTGATGCGCGCCTGGATCCCGGCCTCGTAATTTTCGAACCAGCCGGGGTCATTGAAATCGGCGTCCGGCGGGAGCAAACGCTGGTCGATTTTTTTGAAGAGGAAGGCCGATGGCGCATTCCCCTGCAGGTATTCTCCGTAAACACCGATCGTGGGCCAGAATGCCGCCGCGGCCTCTGCGATCAGGGCCTCTGATTGGCGCATCCGCGCAAGGGATATGGAGATATCGGGATTGTTTGCGAGGGCTATACGAATCGCAGAGTTCAGATCCAGGCGTTTCGGAATGGGCATGAGGGATTCTTCCCGTTTTTCTTTCAAATCACGGGCCTCCGAAACCGCCTGGGGAGGGCGGTAGGCCGCTGCAATGGAGTGATAAGTGTAACGGTCGGCCCATCGGCATCCGGGAAAGATCAGGAAGGGAAGGAAAAGCAGGATCCAGACCAAAGATGTGTGAGTTGCCTTCATTTCACCCTGAGATTCGGTTCCTCGCTCGGTTTGAAACCATCGATCCAACCGGGAAGGCCGTTTTCCGCCCAGGGGCTGCGCATCACCCGGTCTAAAGCAGCGGGTGCAGACGCCGCTATGCTGAGTCATGTTGGAGCCGGCGGGAGACTCCTTTCCCGGAAGGGAAGTGGAAGCTGAGTTTCGGCCATGTTTGCAGAGAAGCCGCGCCGCATGCAAGTCATATTTTTGCTTTGATCATACCGGAACTTATGATAAACGAATCGAGCTTGGTTCTCTTGAGCCATGATATTTTTTTCTTCGCATGATTTCAAGAAGAGGTCTCGGTCGGATGTCGAGACCGGGGGTGACTTCAGATTTTCAAGGAGAGCGAATGATGAACGAAAAGCAGCAGGATTTGGCTGGGCCGGGTATCGGTGATTATGCCGAGCTCGAGATGATCCTTCCGGACGATTACGCGTCCCCGTTGTCTCCGAGGGAGACGCAGGAGGCCATCTATGCAGCCAAAGATTACATCGAAGAAAACCTGTGCCGCCAGTTGAACCTCATGCGGGTGACGGTGCCTTTGATCGTCGATGTGGACAGCGGGGTGAACGATTATCTGGACCGGGATGGGTCCAGGAGCCCGGTGCAGTTTCACATCTCGAATGACCGGGACAAGAACCCGGTCGACGCGCAGATCGTCCAGGCCGCCACCAAGTGGAAGCGCATCGCACTCCGGCAGTTCGGGATGCAGTTCGGGGAAGGGGTCCTGACGGACATGCGGGCGGTCCGCAAGGACTACTTCCTGGATCATGACCACAGCGCCTACGTGGATCAATGGGATTGGGAGATGGCGATTACGGCGGAACAGAGGAATCTGGACTTCCTGACGGAGGTGGTCCGCAGGATCTGGACGGTCCTGAAAGGGGCCGAGCAGCACGTCCAGTCCTTGTTCCCGGCGCTCAAATCGAGCCGATATCCGGATCTGCCTGATGAACTCACGTTCATCCACGCAGAGGACATCCTGGAGCGCTATCCGGATCTTCCCCGCAAGCAGCGAGAGACACGGATCGTCCAGGAATATCCGGCTGTCTTCATCTATGGCATCGGCTGGGTTCTGGAGGACGGGTATCCGCACGAGATGAGGGCTGCGGATTACGATGACTGGGCGACGGAGACGGTTTCACGGGATGGGCGGCCGATGCACGGTTTGAACGGCGATATCCTCGTCTGGAATCCCGTTACGAAGAGGCGGCATGAACTGACCTCGATGGGCATTCGGGTCAACGCGGAAACCCTGCGCCAGCAGCTCGAGATCAGCGGCCAGCTCGACCTCCTCAAGATGCCCTATCACCAGGCGGTGCTGAAAAACGAGATCCCTCTCAGCATCGGCGGCGGTATCGGCCAATCGCGCACCTTCATGCTGCTGCTGCAGAAGGCCCATCTGGGCGAGGTGAGCGTGAGCGTCTGGCCGAAGGTGCTGAAGGAAATGAGCGCCCGGAAAAACATTCATGTCCTCGACTAACCAGGTGCCTGCGCTCGAGCGCGGGCGGCGGGGAAGGTGATGCGCCCCTTCTGCATCTGGATTACCGGCAGGCCGGGCTGCGGCAAGAGCACGGTGACGAATGATCTTCAGGCCCTGCTGCAGGCCGAGGGGATCGATGTCGTGGTGCTGAACCTGGACAGGCTTCGCAGGATCCTGACCCCCGAGCCGTCCTACACGGAGGAGGAACGCTCGATCGTTTACCGGGCCCTCGCGCTGATGGCGCACCTGCTCGTGGAGCGAGGGGCGAAGCAGGTCGTGGTCGATGCGACGGGCCATCGGCGATGGTTCCGTGATCTGGCGCGGTCCCTGATCCCCGACTTTGCCGAGGTCTATCTGGCCTGTCCCGTCGAGGTCTGCGAGGCCCGCGAGGCCGGGCGCAAGTCGACGCTCGTCCAAACCGGACTGTACCGCAAGGCCCGCGGCGGCCGCCTCGAAGGCCAGATGCCGGGGGTCGATGTGCCGTACGAGGAACCGCTCCAGCCCGAACTCGCCATCCCGATCGGAGAAATTGCAGCGGGGGAGGCCGCCAGGCGGATTTTCGATTACATCGAGCGGCGCTGGGGATCGGCCCGCACAGAAACCGAATGGGGCGGATTGGAGAAACGCCCATGAAGGGCCCGCTCAGAGGCGGCCGCTTTTCAGCCGTTGCCGCCCCTCCGGCGGTGTCTTCCCAAAGAGTGGGGAGGGAGCTGGAAATCGCCCCCATCGATGTGCAGGGTTTTTCCGAGGACCAGCGCTTCGGCGACGGTCCGCCTGGCCTCGGCCAGGATGCGGCCGAAGGTCTGACGCGAAACGTTCATCTTTGCAGCGGCCGTCTCCTGGTCGAGTCCCTCGAAGTCGCTCAGGCGCAAGGCCTCGAGTCCTTCGAGCGTCAGGAGGACCTCGCAGCGCCCCCAGGGCGGAACGCTGTTCGGAAGGAAACCGGTCACGACGGGGGGATGTTGGACGAATCGTCGTTTTCTGGGACGGGGCATAGGGTTCCTCGCGCGTTTTATTTTGAGCCTGTGAGCATAATGCTAGCCTGGAAGTGCATCCCGTGTCAACCCGATCGGTTTGGCTGGCCCGGCTGGGGAGCCTTTATGGCTTGAAGCTTTGACGGAGACATGCTATTCGTGGGTAAAAGGGAGGCTTCGAAGAAAAGAACGGCTTCCCAAAATGAAATGAGATCGTTCCAAAGTGCAAGGAAGAAAACCATGGCAAGCACGACAAGCGGTTCCCGAAAGCCAGGCGGCGGCGTCGATGAAGAGAAGATGAGGCGTGCCATAGCGGAGGCCCGCAAGGCCGCGGCCGAGCGGGAAAAGGGTTACCGCGAGCAGTCCCTGAAAATCCATCCGTGGATCTGCGCCCGTTGCGGCCGGGAGTTCACCCGCAAGAATCTGCACTTGCTGACCGTTCATCACAAAGATCACAACCATGACAACAACCCGGTCGATGGGAGCAATTGGGAGAATCTCTGTGTGTATTGTCATGAAAATGAGCATCGCCGCTATCTTGACTATGTCGAAGGCGGCGGTGCCGAGGCGGGTCAGAGCGCAGATACGAAACTGACACACAGCCCGTTTGCTAAGCTTCAGGGGTTGGCCGTAAAGAAAAATTCTTGAGGATGTCTCCTGAATATTTTACGTCTGGCGCCTATCCGGAGATGGGGATTTTTTCAACGGCTTCGGGCTTTCGGTTCGTCCCGGCTTGGCCGATACCGAGGAAGTCAAGCGTTTGTAAGGAGGCGATCCATTGCTTCCCGCACAAGCAAACGTGCAAATTGACGCCGAGATTGGCAAGAAGGGCCATTTCCAGATGGAAATGAGCTTGCAGCCCGCACACAGGAGTTGAACCATGACGAACCATCCCTTGGCCGGCCGGCCGGCGCCGCGATCCATGCTGATCGACGTACCCGCGCTGGTTTCGGCTTATTACACGGAAGAGGCGACAGGAAAGGTGTCCTTCGGCACCTCGGGCCATCGGGGATCGTCCACGAGCGGGACCTTCAACGAACCGCTGATCGCCGCCATCGCCCAAGCCATCTGCGAATACCGTCTACAGAACGGCATCACCGGCCCGCTTTTTCTCGGGGTGGACACCCATGCCCTTTCCGAACCTGCCTACCGCACGGCCGTGGAGGTGCTGGCCGGGAACGGGGTTCAGCTGAGGCTTCACGACCGCCGGGAATACACGCCGACACCGGTAATCTCATTCCTGATCCTGGAGCAGAACCGGCGCAGGCAAGGTCCACCGGCCGACGGGATCGTGATTACGCCCTCCCACAATCCCCCGGAGGACGGTGGCTTCAAGTACAACCCGCCCCAAGGGGGGCCGGCTGATGTCGATATAACGGCCTGGATCCAGGCAAGGGCCAACGCCATCAAGGACGAGCACCCCGAGGCCATCAAACGGTTGCCCTACCGAAAGGCCCTTCAAGCTGAAACCACCGCTTTCATGGATTTCATCACCCCGTTTGTCGACGCGTTGGACGAGGTCGTCGATATGGATGCCGTTCGCGGCGCGGGCCTCAAAATCGGCGTGGACCCGCTGGGGGGGTCGGGGATCCATTACTGGGCCCCGATCGCGGAGCGGTACGGATTGAACCTGGACGTGGTCAACGCGCACACCGACCCGACCTTTGCCTTCATGCCGCTCGACGGGGACGGAAAGATCCGCATGGATTGCTCATCGCCCTATGCCATGGCCAATCTGATCGCCATGGCCGGGCGTTTCGACATCGCCTGGGGCAATGATCCGGATTTCGACCGCCACGGCATCGTCTGTTCGAGCGGGCTGATGAACCCGAACCACTACCTGTCCGTGGCGATCTGGTATCTCCTGCAGAACCGTTCCCGCTGGCGCAAGGACTTGGCGGTCGGCAAGACCCTGGTGAGCAGCAGCATGATCGACCGGGTGGTTGCAGCCCTCGGCCGAAGGCTCTACGAAGTCCCTGTCGGTTTCAAGTGGTTCGTTTCCGGATTGCTGGACGGGAGCCTCGCCTTCGGAGGGGAGGAGAGCGCCGGCGCCGCTTTTCTCCGGCGGGACGGTTCCGTCTGGGTCACCGATAAGGACGGGTTTTGCATGACGCTTTTGGCTGCAGAGATCATGGCGAGGACCGGGAGGAGCCCGGACGAGATCTATCGCGACAAGCTGGTTGCCGACCACGGGGCCACCTTTTACAACCGGGTCGACACGCCGATTACGGAGGCCGAGAAGGCCGTTTTGAAGCGGCTCGAACCCGGTTCGATCGATGCGGGGCATGTGGCGGGCATCGCCGTACAAAAGGTGTTGACGCGGGCGCCGGGCAACGATGCTCCGATCGGCGGGGTCAAGGTCGTCCTGGAGGATGGGTCCTGGTTTGCCATCAGACCCTCGGGGACGGAGCCCAAAATGAAGGTCTACATCGAAAGCTTCGGGGGCGAGGCGTTGTGGGAGCGGATTTACGCGGAGGCGCTCCCGCTGGTTTTTTCAAGGAGCCGATAAGGATCGATCGGCATCCTTTCGATCGCAGGCCTTTTCCGCAGACCGAACCGGAACTATCCGGGATAGAATGCGCGGCGGTTTCGGGGCCAACGCACGGCTAACGCCTGAACAGCCACGCGATGATCGACAGGATCAGGCTGATCAGGATCATTGTGGTGATCGGGATGTAGATCCTGACGTTCGGCCTTTCGATCAGAATATCCCCCGGGAGGCGCCCGAACGGAATCTTTCCCAGCCAGGGCCAGAGAAGGCCCATGAAGACCAGCACGACCCCGGCGATAATCAGTATGCGGCGTATCTCCATCCGTGTTTTCCTGACCGTTCGGCGATCAAAGGTCGCCGGAATCCGGCGTTGTCCGAACGGACGATTCTATCCCTATCCAGTGTGAAACAGCCGCCCTCCACCGCGCGAAGGTTTCGGCGGGAGGCGTGGTGATCGTGGTTTCGCCCCCACGGGTGCTTCGCCGAAGGGCCGGATCATCGCCTTCGAGCGGCCTCATCCCGAAGAGAGGGGACGCCGAGCATCTCTTCCAGCAGGATCCTGGAGACGGATTGCCAGACATCGGGGGGCAACTCAACCTGCCGGTCCGGGTCTGTGTCATCCGGATCCCTGAAGAGGTAAAGCAGTTCGGTCAGACCCGCTGGTTTATAAGCAGGACCCGGGACCCATCCGTCTTCATCGTTGTCAACGTAAGGGTCTGTCAGCATAACGGCCTTGAGGTCGTGCAGCGGCGCGGCCAGTCCGAAACGTTCGTTCAGGCTTTCGAGGATCTGGTTGGCGATGAGCGCGTGGCCCGTGAAGCCGGGATGAACGCCGTCGAGGCAGAAACTGCCGCCGCGCGACCATTTGCGGTTCAGGATGCGGCCGTCGATCTCGATGGGAGTTTCCCCTGTCAGCACCGCGCTCAAAGCCCCTCCGATATCCAGTACCTGCACCGAGGGACCGGCTTCCGCCGCAGCGCCGAGAACGGCCCGGTTGAAGCCGTCGACCCGCTCCATGATCAACCGCTGCTCTGCTTCAGAGAGGACGAGGCCGTCATTCTGGATGCCGCCGATCTCGAGGGCCTGATTGACGTAGTCCGCCGAGTAGCCGGTGTGGAGAAGCATGTACATGAAACCGAAGGTGAATAGGGATATCCGATCCCCCCGGGTGAAATCCGCAACGGGTTCGCCCGGCGCCGCTACGCGGGAAAAGGTGGGCGGCACCGTATAGCCGGGGTCGATCTTCCTGAGGTAATATTCGATATCCTCGGAATCGAAGAGATACCCCACAGCGCTGTAGTAAGGGAGGGTCAGGCAGAAGATGGATCGGCGCTCCGGGGGCAGAAGGCTGTCCTCCTGCAGGCGGGAGAGGATGTGGCGGTATTGGTTCGCGAAATCGTCCTCTTCGGTCAGATTCCTCTCGATGGCATCCACTGTGTACGGATCGAAGCGGAGCACGCCTGTCGTCTGGCCAAAGTCCAGGAGGGCGCGCAGGCCCGGTGAGAGCTGCGGCGCGATCAGGTCGAACGGGAAGGGGAGAAAGACAGGGTTAGCCCCCCCGGTCCCCAGGGTGGCCAAGCTGGAGTCGTTGTTTCCGGCCCAGAAGATCACCAGGGCATGCGCTGAAGAGCTCTCGTCAGCCGCCAGGCGATCGAGGAGCACCCGCAAGGCGTCTATTTGGGAGACCGGTTGGCCGGCCAGGAGGTTCAGAGGGTAAAGGACTTTGTCGTAGGCGTCCGTCAACCCCTGAGGGAGCTTTTTGTCGCAGAGGCGGGAAGGGCTCAGGAAAGAGTCTTCGGCACCCACCCGCTTGTAGTACTCGATGCCTTCAATGGAAAAGATGTCCGCACCGTCGACGCCGAGGTTCGTCGGGATGCGGAAAGGGAAAAGACGTCTCCCGGAAAGGTTCAGCACCGGCTCTGAAAAAATCGGGATGCTCACCTGCGCCAGGGATTCGGATATCCGGTGGAGGTAGGCATTCCAGGTGCTGAAGGCATGGTTGGCGGCGTCCATGGTCCCTTGGGTGAGGCTGTCGCCGACCGCAGAAAGAAGGATTTGGGGGCGTTGATCATCGGCTTTCGCGCTGCCTGCAAAGGCCAGGAGGAAGAGGAGCATGAGCGGCAAAACCGCTGGGAATGCGATGTGCCGACTGTTTTTACGGGTTGATGGGCGCGCGGAATATTCCAAGATGCACTCCTCCATGCCGGAAGGCCCCGCTCAGAAGCGGCGGGTACGCAGGATATTGAACACCAGCCAGAGCCCCAGGACCCCTGAGATGATGTAGCCGATGACCCCCAGCGCGGGGTATCCGAAGAGAAACGGTTTGACGCCGGTTGTGATGATCATGGAAGAGCCGATGATCATCGCAGCCAGGATGACACCGAGCGTCAGACGATTGAATATGTTTTCCAACGTTTTCCTGAGGCTTCCAAGGTTTTCGTGTTCGAAACGGATGCTGAGATCCCCGCGGTTGACCTTGTCGACGATCTGCGAGAGATGGCTCGGGAGGTTGCGGTGGAGGCTCAAAAGGTGGCCTGCAGTGCTGCGGAGGTTTTTCCAGAGGAACCCCGGGTGGTAGCGTTCTACAGCCAGACGCCGGACCTGGTCTTCGATCTCCGGGATGATGTTCAAGTCGGGATAGAGGATGCGGGCGGTTCCTTCAGCGGTGACCAGGGCCTTGATCATGACGGCGAGGTCGCTCGGCACGCGCAGACGGTACTCCCGCAAAAGGGCGGTGATGTCCAGCAAAGCCTGCCCGATGTTGATTTCCTGGAGGGGGACGGACGTGTAGGCGTCCAGGATGTCGAGGAGGTCCCTTTCAAGGGCGCGCTGATCGAAGGTCCCCTCGATCGACGTGATCAGGAGGAGGGTGTCCAGCAGCCGCTTGCTGTCTTTTTCGGCGACCGAACGGACCAGGTCGATGAGGTCGAAGCGGTCTTGGTCCGTCAGCCTCCCCACCATTCCCCAGTCCAGGAGGCATAGTTCCTTCCCTTCCCTGACGAGAAGGTTTCCCGGGTGGGGATCGGCATGGAAAAAACCATGCTCGAGGATTTGGCTGATCGTGATCCTCAAGCCGAGCTTCGCCAGGTTTTCCGCTTCTTCGATGTGTTCGGCAGGAAGCTCTTTGAGCTTTTTGCCGCGGACGAAATCCATTACGAGCAGGCGCTCGGTGCAGTATTTCGATACAGGTTCGGGAATGTACACCCCGGGCATGCCGGAAAGCTGCGCCCGGGCGATCTGCATGGCGCGGGCCTCTCTCAGAAAATCCAGTTCGCGCAGGAGATTCCGCCTGGTGGTTTTGAGCAGGCCCGGCAGATCGTAAAGGCGGATCTCTTCCACGCGCTCGTTCAGCCGGCCGAGGAGGTAGGCGAGAATGTCCAGGTCTTTCTCGATTTTCGATCGAATGCCGGGCCGTTGCACCTTGATCGCGACCACCCTCCGGCTGTCGCGCAGGAGGGCACGATGAACCTGGGAGAGACTCGCGGCGGCGATCGGTTCGGTCTCGAATGAAAGAAAGACCTGCTCAAGCGGCGACCCGAGCGCCTTTTCGATCACCTTGCGGATGTCGGAGGGCTTCTCGGGCGGGACCTCATCCTGCAATTTCCGCAGTTCTTCGATCAGGGGGCCGGGTAGAAGATCGGGCCGGAGGCTCATGATCTGACCGAACTTGACGAAGGTCGGTCCGAGGTCTTCCATGGCGCGGCGGATCCGCTCCCACGTGCCGAGCTCAAGTTCCCGGCGGCTGGATTTCGGGAGGAGCTTTTTGCCCGGGAGATCCAGCCGGTCGACGAGGTCGACAAAGCCGTAGTTCAGCAATGTGAGGACGATATCTTTGAACCGCCCGAGGTTGGTCAGCGTCTTGATTTCCAAGAATCACCCCTCGATCGGGTCCTTTGCCGCCTCGAGCAGACTCACCCTCTCTTCGAGGTTCTGGACGCGCGATTTCAGTTCGTCCAACTCCTTGCGGCTGCCCACATCGAGGTTCCGGAGCCCCTTGTGGACGGTTTCCGTGATGTTTTCCTCGATCCTGGACCATTGCTTTTCACCGGTTTCCAGCAATTCGTCCGTGAGCCGCCGGGCGTCCTCTTTGCTCATGCGGGCCTCGTCCACCATCTTGCGCGCAGTTTCTTCGATCTTGTCCTTGGTGAGGAACACCATGCCGAGACCGGCCAATAAACCTTTCTTGATATCATCCAACATATCCTGTCTCCTCCAAAAAATAATGATGAAAGATCCAATCGATCGTCAGGGGCTTGCGGCACGATACAGGCCTTGGCGCTGGACCGGACACCACGTGGACGCTGTTTAAAAACCGAAGCCGATCCCGATTCCGAAATGAATTTGGGCATCGGGGGCAACGCCCTTCACGGGCCAGAGATGATGTTCGCGTTCTGCGATGACCGGATAGGTGTATTGAATCTCCCCCAGGGGGCGCGTTTCGCTCCCGGCGACGGTGCCGACCACCGTGATCCATCTCCCTGCACGGTAGATGGCAGGGTCCAGGAAGCCTTCCACCGAAATGAGAAAGCGCCCCCTCGATTCGCTGTCCGGTTTGGGTTTCTGCCGGCTGTCGATAGCCCGCTGAACAACGAAAATGAGACTTTTGCCCGGAAGATTTTTCGTTTCGACGACCTGTCCGCCCAGAATCACCGTGGTGCCCGAAAAAGCGCCGGGATCGGCTGCGAGTGTCGAGAAGGGCAAGGAACGGTCCGCGCTCTGGAGCGCCTCGCGGGAAATCACCGTTGCACAACCGGCAGCGACGGCGAGACATGCCGTGAGCAGGAACCAAGCGATGCATAGACGGATCTTCAGTTTCATAAGCCCCTCTCGAGGTTGGACCGGGGACCCCGAACTTTCCCCAGGCCGCTCGTCCATCGGTGTTTGCCGAAGCGATCCTTTCCCCACGGGCGCTTTAAGGTTCCTGCTCCGGATTCCAGCCCAATCCTGCGGGGCCTTCGCAGATCGGGTGCGTTCTGTTTTCCCACCACCTTGCCGGGTGGATCAGGAACGCGGCTCCCTCATCTTTTCGATTGCGGTGTCGTTGTGATATCTTAAAATAAGCAGTCGATACAAAACCTATTGTTCTGGATGTTCATACGGAAATGATTTCCCGGTGGAAGCCGGCCTCCGATCCGGAAAGGAGGGTTGCCTGCCAATATCCATATAAGCAATCCGTGGCACGGATGCAGCCTATAGATCCAATCCCAAGCAAACGTACAGCTTGACGGCGAGATCGGCAAAAGAGGGCATTTCCAAGTGAAAACGCTTCGACAAGCCCTCACCCATATTAAAAGGTGAAGAACGAGAAATAAAGGCTTTTCCGGTCCGGCGGTTCTGCCGCGCATGACCGGCGGGGAATCCGGTTTTACAGAATGAGACCGGATCTCCGGGAACAGTTTCTCAGCTGAGGGCCGTGGCGCCGCTCCGGCCCGGAGCGGTTCGACGGCCTGAGAAGGAGGGAAAAATGGTGGAGATCAATCCTGAATATCTTGCACCCTGCGGCCTCTACTGCGGGGTATGCGCCATCCTGTACGCCGAACGGGACGGGAACCGCAAATTCAAGGAGCGGCTGGTGGACGTCTACAAGGGCAAGCTGCCGGACAGCGGGAACCTGTCGGCGGACGACATCCGCTGCAAAGGCTGCCTTTCGGACGATCCTTTCCTCTTCTGCCGCGAATGCGCCATCAAGGCCTGCACCCGCGAAAAGGGGTACACGGGCTGTCATCAGTGCGACGCGTTCCCCTGCCGTCTGATCGACGAATTTCCCATGCCGGTGGGCCGGAAGGTCATGCTTCGGGCCATCCCCTACTGGCGAAAGCACGGCACCGAAAAGTGGGTGGCCGAAGAAGAGGCCCGTTACCACTGCCCGGCCTGCGGCCATCGATTGTTCCGCGGCGCCAAACGCTGCAATCAGTGCGGTACGCCGGTAGACCTGGATTGACCTGCATCGGGAAAGGCCTCTTTGTGCTGCGACGAAGGCTCCTTGTCACATGCGCTTGTATTCCATGAAATACCGGTAGAAGGCGGCCAGGACCAGGGCGTGGGTGATCGCGCCCTGCCGGATGAGGGCGGGCACTTCCTCGATCGGTTTGAGCAGGACCTGGATGTCCTCCTTGTCGTCTTGTTCCTGATGCCCCGCCGGAATGACATCGTTGGCCAGATAGGTGTAGCAGATATTGTTCTGGATGGCCGGGTTCGGGTGCACCGTTCCGAGTTCGACGGCCTTCCCGGCATGATAACCGGTCTCTTCGCGCAGTTCCCTGAGGGCCGCGGTTTCGGGGGTGTCGCCGGCCTCTACGAGTCCGCCCGGTATCTCCAGCGTGACGTCGCGGATGCCGTGCCGGTACTGGCGGATGAGCACGACCTCGCCGTTGGACGTGAGGGGGATGATGTTGACCCAGGCCGAGGATTCCAGCACGAAGAAATCATGGGCCTTTGCGGTGCGGGGAGAGCGTGCGCGGTCGGTCCGGATGCTGAACACGCGATAGGATCTGTCCAGGATGCTCGACAGCACTTCCCAGTGTTTCGGGGACATGGTTCGGGGCTCCTTTCTCGCTGAACTGAAGTGTGCTGCGGGGTTTCGGCCGCCGGCGCCGGATCCCGCTCCGTATGAATGCGGGCGATTGTGATGGAACGGCGGCCGGGAATCAACCTTTTTCGGTGCCGCTATCGAGGCTGTTCCGCTTTCCCGGCGCCGATACGGACTGCTCCTTCCCAGCCTTCGGCTCGCGGCCGTAGAAATCCGCGATATCTTCGATGCACGCCGTCACGGGCACGGGCGGCAGGCTTTCCAGAAAGATCCCGCCGTAGCGGGCGTGTCTCAGGCGCACATCGAGGATCGCCATGACACCTCTATCCGTATTGGTCCGGATAAGGCGCCCCAGGCCTTGTTTGAGGGCGAGGACGGCCTCGGGAACCTGGTAGGACATAAAGGCGTTTTTCCCCTGCTCCTGCAGATGGGTGATCCGGGCGGCCACCAGGGGGTCTCCAGGTGAGCTGAAGGGGAGTTTGTCGACGATCAGGCAGCTCAGGGCCTCACCCGGGACATCGACCCCCTGCCAGAAGGATCCCGTGGCCAGGAGGATGGAGTGGATGTCTTCCCGGAAGGTTTCGAGGAGGGTGGAGCGGGGTGCGTCTCCCTGTTTGAGCAGGGTGAAGGGCAGTTTATCCTGCAGGTGGCGATGCACGTTGAAGAGGTTCTGGTAGCTGGTGAAAAGGACCAGGGCCCGGCCTTTGCTGAGCCCCAGGATTTCGAGGATGCGCTCCCCGGCGGCCTCGCTGAAACGCGGGTGGCCGGGTGCGGGGAGATCCGCCGGAACATAGAGCAGGGCCTGCCGCTTGAAGTCGAAATGGGATGGGAAGATCCCTTTCAGGGCGTTTTCGGGCAGGCCGAGGCGGGCGGCGGCATAATCGAAGTTGCCCGCTGCGGCGAGCGTCGCCGATGTGAGGAGCACCCGCGGACATTTCTGGTAGAGGCGGCCTTTCAAATCTTCGCTGACATCCAGCGGAGAGGCGTAGAACATGATGCCGCGTTTGCGCTTCTCGAACCAGTTGAGCCAATCGGCTTCCTTCGGTTCGAGGGTCTCCGTGACCAACCGTTCGATTTCCCTCGCCCGCAGGAGAAGGGGTTCGATCCCTTCGGTTTCGATCTGGAACAGGGTTTCCTCCTGGCGGATGCTCTGGAGGCAGCGGCGGATCTCGCGGCCCGGGCCTGCCTTGAGATGCGCCAGAAGATCCGGGGCGATGCGCTCCCGGTCGCTGAAGCCCTCCAGGGCCTGCTCGATGCCGCCGACGGCGGCCCGGAATCTTTGCAGGAGCATCAAGAGGTTCGTGGGGGGGCGTTTCACCGATGCGGCCACAATCTCTTCGAAATCGGCGGCCCACTCCAGCATCTGGGCGGTGCTGAGCCTCTCCCCGAAGGCGGCGGTGGCGACCTCTTCCACGTGGTGGGCCTCGTCGAAAACCACGGCTTCGAACCGCGGGATGATCTCCCCGAAGCCGCCCTCCTTGACCTTCATGTCCGCGAAAAAGAGGTGATGATTGACGATGATGAGACGGCTTTCGGCGGCCCTGCTCCGGAGCCTCCCCAGGAAGCACTGATCGAGGAAGAGGCACTCGCTCCCTAGGCATTGGTCCGAGCCGGCGGAAAGGCTGTCCCAGAGAGTGTCCTGATCGGCCATCCAGGGCAGTTCCTCGCGGTCGGCGAAGGACGTCCTGCGGATCCAGGCCTCGAGCCGGCCGCGGACATCGAAGGCTTCAGGAGCGGGGAGCGCTGACTGCACGAACCGCTGGTGGTAGCGATGGAGGCAGAGATAGTTCTTGCGCCCCTTCATCATCACGGCGTCCGCCCGGAGGCCGGTCGCGGCCAGCAGACGAGGGAGGTCCCGCTGGAAGATCTGCTCCTGGAGGTTCTTGGTTCCCGTGGAGATGACGGCCTTGCGGCCGCTCAGGATAAGCGGGGTCAGGTAGCCGAAGGTCTTGCCGGTTCCCGTTCCCGCCTCGATGATGGCGGGCAGGTTCTTCTGCAGCGCCTCCTGAATGAGCAGGGCCATATCCATCTGGACGCTGCGGAATTCGAAGCCCGGCAGATTGCGGGCAAGCAGCCCGTGGGGCCCGAGGACCCCTTCGATGGTGTAATCCTTCGGGTTCATGGAGTTTTTAGATTTTCCATCCGGAAATGGTCTTTTTGGCCCCTCTCGGCGTCAATCTGCACGTTTGGTTGTGTGGCGACCTGCAGGTCGCCTCCGCGCAAGCGCTTGATTTCCTTGATATGGGCCAAAAATCCTCATTTCCGGATTGGAAAATGGGTTCTACCGGGAAATCATTTCCGGATGGATACAGATTATATCTTTTCGAGGGTGGTGTACCCCAGGTGGAGCAGCTTGCGTCCGGCCTGGCTGAAGAAGACCTCCACCTTGTCATCGTCGAAAAACCGTGAGACCACGCCGGGGCCGAAGGCGGGGTGGCGAACCCGGTCCCCCGATTGAAAGGGATGGGGCGAGGCGGCCTCCGGTTCGGGCGCTTTGCCGCGGGGCTTCGAAAAGGGGTCGAAACGCCCGGAGGTGCGTGCCGACTCGAAGGCCACGACCCCGTCCGGCAAGGCGCCGATAAAGGAGGAAAGACCGGATTGGTAGGTCGGCCCGCCTCCCATGGTGTCCCATGTCTGCTGATACTCCTGTCCGGGGTAGCAGAAGAACAGCCGGTCCATGGCCCGTGTGGCGGCCACATACATGAGGCGCCTTTCCTCCTCCAGCTCCATCGGGTTCCGGTAGGCGCGTGCCGATGGAAACCGCCCCTCCATGACCCAGATCACGATCACGACCGGCCACTCCAGCCCTTTGGCCGAATGGACCGTCGAAAGGGTCAGAAAGGAGCGGTCCTGTTCGGGTTCGGCATCGAGCGAGCTGTTGGGCGGGTCCAGGACGAGGTCCGCCAGGAAACTTCGCAGGCTCTGGTACCGCTCCGCCATCGGGATGAGCTGCTGAAGCTCCTTGAGCCGCCGGGGATAGTCGTCGTAGCGTTCTTTCAAGACGGGGGTATAGTAATCCAGGGTTGTTTCCACCGCTTTCCTGGGGGACGGCGTTTTGCCGCTCAGTTGCTGCATCAGGTCGCAGAGCGGTCTGAGGCCCTGCTCCCGCTTCCCCATTCCAGGCCATTCGGAGAGCTTCCCGGGGGTGATCCGGTTGGCCTTGATCCATTCGAAGATGCTCCGGCTCTTCCCCTGGCCGATGTTTTTGACCATGCACAGGATGCGGCTCCAGCTCACGGCCTCTTCGGGATTGACCAGGACGCGCAGGTGGGCCAAAAAGTCTTTGATATGCGCGGATTCGAGGAATTTGAACCCGCCGTATTTGATGTAAGGGAGACGTTGACGCGTCAGTTCGGCTTCCAGTTCGAACGAATGGTAGGCTGCCCGGAAGAGAACGGCGATCTCCTCTTGAGACCGGCCGGCATCCATCTCCTGCCTGATCAAGCGGCAGACCGTCAGGGCCTGCTCCGGTTCGGTGCGGGTATCGATGACCGCCGGTTTTTCCCCGCCTTCCCGGCGGGTGAAGAGGCACTTGGTGTAGTGCTCACTCGCCTGCGCCATGACGGCGTTGGTCAGATTCAGGATCGGCTGGGTCGAGCGGTAGTTCTCCTCCAGCTTGATGATCCTGGCGCCCGGAAACCGCTTCGGGAACGCGAACATGTTGCGATAGTCGGCGCCGCGGAAGGAGTAGATGGATTGGGAATCGTCCCCGACCACCACGACGTTCCGGTGCTCATGGGCCAGCCAGCTGACGGTGTCGGCCTGAATCGCATTGGTGTCCTGATACTCGTCCACCATGATGTGGCTGTATTGGCGCCCGAGGAGCTGCCTGGTTTCGACATCCTCCGCCAGGAGCTTCCGCAGGTGGATCAGCAGATCGTCATAATCCATAAGGGCATGTTCCCGCTTGTACCGGCCATAGAGATCCGTCAGCCTCCGGATCTCGGGGACGAATTCCAGGAACTGGCCGTACTCCTCTTCCATGAAGGCGTCGACCGATTGCTCGAGGTTGGCCGCCTTGCTGAGGATATTGGCCAGCGTGGCGCGTTTCGGGAAGCGGTTCGTGCCTTTCGGCAGGTTGAGATCCGGGATGAGAGAGCGGAGCACCTCTTCCATGTCGGAGCGGTCCAGGATGGTGAATCCGGGTGGAAAGCCCAGGCGTTCGCCGTGCTGCCTCAGGACCCGGTAGGCCAAAGCGTGAAAGGTCCCGCCCGAGACGAACCGGCAGCGGGGATCGGCCAATCCTGCAGCCCGTTCGAGCATCTCCATGGCGGCTTTACGGGTAAACGTGAGCAGAAGGATGGACTCCGGGGCGACGCCGGTTTCAACCAGGCGCGCCACCCGGTAGACCAGCGTCCTCGTCTTGCCGCTGCCGGCGCCGGCCACCACGAGAACCGGGCCTTCCAGGGTCATGACCGCCTCGAACTGGGAAGGGTTGAGAAAACGGGGATAATCGATGGGATGCGTCGTCAATGGATCACACTCGAAAGGGAGAAAAGGTTCAGAGAATGGCCCGCCAATAGGAAAGGCCTACGAAGGCCAGATAGCAGACAACGAAAACCACACCTTCCCGCCGCCCGAGTATGAGACGTGTGCGCGCGAAGATCCAGAGAAGCAGGGTCAGGACGAACATGGCGGGAAACTCGAAACGCAGCAGTCCCCTGTCGACCTCCATCGGGTTGAAAACCCCTACGGCCCCCATGACCAAGCAGAGGTTGAAAACGTTGCTGCCGACGACATTTCCGATGGAGATGTCGGATTCCCGGTGGGCCGCCGCCGCCACCGAGGTCGCCAGTTCGGGGAGAGAGGTTCCTACGGCGACGATACTCAACCCGATGAAGGTCTCACTCAGTCCGAAGATCTTCGCGAAGAAAATGGATGATTGGACCACCAGGTGAGCCCCTCCCATCAAAGCGGTTGTCCCGGCGACGATGAGGGCGGCGTCCTTCCAGAGGGTGCCTTTCTTTTCGACGGGGAGGGTTTCCTTTCCTTGCGAGTGCGTTGATGCGGTAAAGACCCCCATGAGGATGAAAACGATCAGCATCGTTACCAGCAGAATGCCCTTCCAAAGACCGAGTTGGCCGTTGAGGCACAATACCCAGAAAAGGGCTGAAATGCCGACCAGGAAAGGAATGTCGCGCCGCACCAGAATGGGGTCGACGGCCAGGGGGCTGAAAAGGGCGCTGAGACCGAGGATCAGGGCGATGTTGGCTACGTTGCTGCCGAGAATGTTGCCGAGCGACATCCCGCTCGAGCCTTTGACGGCCGCCACGAGGCTGACCAGAAGTTCGGGGGCCGACGTGGCGAAGGCCACCACCGTCAGGCCGACGATCAGTGGGCGGATGGAAAGGGAAAGCGCAAGGGAGGCGGCCCCTTTGACCATCCATTCGGAGCCCCAGTAAAGGAGTGCGATACCGAGGCAGAGGAAGAAAGAATTCAAAAGCATGGGATGCTATAACCTTCAGGAAAGTCGCAGGAAAACGAGCGGAATCAGAAGGACGGTGACGGTGCCGACAACGAGGCAGAGCATCACGGGAATCAGGAAACCCAGGATGACCCGGCCATAGCTTGTTTCATGAATGGTGCGCAGGCCGACGATCTGCACGACAAGCTGCCAGATCCAGGCGATCCAACCGCCTATGAAGGGGACGAATGCCAGCAGTTGGACGGCCTGCGAGTAAGCTACAACGCGAAAGGTGCCCTCGAAACGACGTTTGCCCGCTCCAGTGATCCTCATCAGCAGATGCAGGACCCCAGCGTAGACGAACAGGCCCAGAAAAACAACGACAGGGATGATAAGCACCAGGATGACAAAAACCAGGCCGTAAGTCAATTGACCAACGAACAGGCCGCCTAAGGAGGAGAATCCGGCCAGCGCCAGCAAGGCCTGCCAGAAGAAGGCCGCCATGCTGCCAAGGACTCCTGACAGGAGCCCGAATGCGAGAGGGTCGCGGAGCCCCCGGCCGGCAGGGTGAAGATCCGGGCTGAAAAAGGATTTGCTGGAAAAAAGGACGGCAGAGATGGTTTGGAAAAAAGTCGCCCAGAACCCGGGGCCGTCTTTCTGTTCCCAGGGGGCTGCCGATTCGAGCGTCGCCTCGGGCTCGAAGACCGTTTCGACCGGCGAGGGCTCCGGGGTGGGAGACGAAGAAGATCCGCCTGGTGCGTCCTCAGATCCAGGCCTGGAAAACAGAAACTGCTGACCGCATTGGGGGCATACCGCCCGTTTGGCGGTGGACGGAATGGTGCTTTCGGGAACCTCTTTCGAGAATCGGCAATAAGGACAGGTGAGCTGGATGGTCATCGCCGGTTCCCTTCCCTGGCTCGAACACGCCGGCTCAATTCTTTTCTGGAAGACCAGCGCTTGAGGCGGTCCCAAACACCCTCGGCGGGGGAGCGGTCCATTATTTCGGCTCTAAAGGAGAGCCCTTCCCTGCTTTCCAGGGCGGTTCTGAGGCAGGCGGTTTTCTCCGGGCATTCGAAACAGGACGGAGTGATTTCCCTCAAACCGGCCTCGCCCAGCGGAAATACCTTTTCCAAAATGCCGAAACAATCTTTCTCTGACTTCAACCGAAGGGCCTCCTTTTGGTGGAAAACCATGTTGCTTCTATTTCGACTAGGATTCTTCTTGATTTCCTGGGTATGGGCAAGAAATCCTCATTTTCGGATTGGAAACCGGGTTGTGCCCGGAGATCACCTCCGGGTGGACAACGACTGGTTTGGGTGCGAACCGGAAGGGATGAACAGACACGGCGAGGTTCCTCATCCAGACATGCGGGTTTATGTTAATGCCTTTAAAATCGAGCTATTGAACGGAGACGACCCGCGGCTCGCCTTGCGACCGACCATACAACAGGACCCCGGGATTGGCGAAAAGGCCCTTTCCGGATGGGGTCCAAAACGGCGGCAGCCTCACAGGCGAACGTGCGTGCCGACACCCGGTCCGATGCCGCCCCGAAAGACTGCTTCCGGGTAAAGTACGTTTAAGTTTGGGTATATACAATATTCAAGGCGTTACATAAAGCCTAAATTTATTTGACATAAAAAATGATGCTCACTATGATCGCCTGCTATGGCGCGACGCAACCGTTTGTACCTTGTGCGGCATGGGCAGATAAACGGACATGAGCACAATCCTATCCACGGCCATACAGAGACGGGGCTGACCGAGACCGGTGTGCTGCAGATGCACCACCTTTCAGAGCGGCTTCGATTTCTGGATATCAAGGCCATTTTTGCGAGCGATCTCGAACGTTCCGCTGCCGGCGCCCGATGGATTGCCCGATACCACGAAGCCCCCGTGGAGTTGGTACCCGACCTGCGCGAGATGTATTTCGGTGAGTGGGAAGGCCTCACCCTGGAGGAAGTCTGCCGGCGTTTCCCTGAAGCGTTGGCGAGGCGCCAGGCGGATCTCGTGAATTTCTCCGCGCCGGGTGGCGGGGAATCCATGGCCGGTTTTGCCGAGAGGGTCCTCAGCTGGCTGAAGCGCCGATTTGCGAAACAGGGTCCGGGAGACTGGGTGCTGGTGGGACACGGCGGTGTGAACCGGGTGATCATCTGCGATGCATTGGGGCTTTCGCTGGCATCCATGTATTCGCTGCAGCAGGACTACGGCTGCCTGAACATCATAGACTATTTCGATGATGGGACGCTGGTACGCCTCATGAATGGATAAAACCCATATAGGTGGGAGGAGCGATGAAGACGATTCTGGTCAGAGATTTGATGGTGCCTTTGAAAGAGTATGCCACCGTCTCGGAGGATGCCTCTCTGTTCGAAGCGGTGATGGCGCTCGAAGATGCTCAGAAGGCCTTCGATCAGACCCGTTACCGCCACCGCGCGGTGCTCATCAAAGATGCGGAGGGAAAGGTTGTCGGTAAGGTCAGCCAGCTGGATGTCCTCCGAGGCCTTGAGCCGAAATATCAAGAGGTCAAGGAAAAGGACTCTTTCGCCCGGTTCGGTTTGACCAAGACCCATCTCAAATCCATGATGGAGCAATTCTCCTTATGGGATAAACCCCTTACGGATATCTGCTCGAAGGCTTCCCGGATCCGGGTCAAGAACCTCATGTACAAGCCGACGGAAGGGGAGTACGTCAAGGCGGAAGCGACGCTGGACGAGGCGATTCATCAGTTGATCATGGGGAGTCATCAATCCCTCCTGGTGTTGTCGGAGGGAACGATTGTCGGCGTTCTGCGTCTGTCGGATGTTTTCTTGGAGGTTTGCGAGGCCATCAAGGCCTGTGAAATTCCGCGGGGTGCCGACTGAGGGAAAAGGCCTTCGTCGGTTTTTGAGGCTGGGTGATCGGAAACCCGGCCTTCATGGATCGATCATTTCCGGATAGACAATGACTAACACAACGGGAGGTTTTTCCCTATGTCAGGTGACTATGCTGATGCCGCCGCTAAGGGCAAGATCAATTGGCGCAGGCTGATTTTTCTCTTTACCGGGGTGTTTCTTTTTGCAGTGGTATACTATTCGCCGCCGTGGCCCGATGCCATCGACCCGCAGGGCAAGCACTTCGTTCTGAGCAAGGAGGGGAAGGGCGCCTTGGCGGTTTTTCTTCTGGCCGGGACCTGGTGGGTCTTCGAGGTAGTGCCGATCGGGGTGACGAGCCTCGCCATCGGCGTGCTGCAGGCCCTTTTTCTGATCCGGCCGGCCAAAGTGGCTTTCAAGGATTTCATGGACCCGTCGGTCCTCTTCATCTTCGCCTCCATCGTCATCGGACTGGTTTTTACCAAGACCGGACTGACGAAACGGCTCGCCTACAAGATGCTGGATATCGTCGGCGAAAAGACCAGTATGATCTATCTGGGGTGCTTTCTGGTCACGGCCGCCCTGACGCATATCATGGCCCATACAGCGGTGGCGGCGACGATTTACCCCCTCCTGCTGGCGATCTACAATCTGTATGGCGAGGGGGATAAACCCACCAAGTTCGGCAAGGGCCTCTTTATGGGCATGGCCTACGTGGCGGGTGCCGGCAGTATCGTCACCCTGCTCGGGGCGGCGCGGGGCGCCGTGGCGCTCGGGTTTTTCAATGACATTGTCGGGCGGAATATCTCCTTTTTCGAACTGACCTATTACATGTTTCCGGTCGGCTGGCTGATGACCTTCCTTTTGTGGGGGTTTTTCCTGCTGTTCTTCCGGCCGGAAAAGAAGGTGATACCGGGGCTGCGCCAGAAGGCCCGGCAGCTCAACAGCGAGTTGGGGCGGATCACGGGAAAGGAGATCCTGGCGGCGGCCATCGTCTTGGCCTGCATCGTGACGATGTCTCTGCGTTCCTTCATTCCGGCGCTGGAACCCATCGACAAGACGGCCCTGATCCTGATCTCCACCATCCTCTTTTTCATCTTCAACATCCTGACCCTCAGCGACCTCGAGGAGATTCCCTGGAACATCATCCTGCTCTTCGCCGGCGCGATGAGCATCGGCTTCTGCCTATGGGAGACCGAAGCGGCCAAGTGGCTCGCCGTGAACTGGCTGGCCATGTTCAAAGAAGCCAACTGGTTTGTTTTCGTGATGAGCATCGCCTTTTTCGTCATGATCATGACGAATTTCATCATGAACGTGGCCGCCATCGCCATCTCGCTGCCGGTGGCCTTCGTGATCGCGCCCTATCTCGGCGTAGCCCCGGAAGTCATCCTTTTTGCCGCCCTGGTGACGGCCGGCATGCCGTTCCTCCTGCTCGTAGGGGCCGCACCGAACGCGATCGCTTATGATTCCAAGCAATTCACGACGGGCGAATTCTTTCTCATGGGCATACCGGCCAGCATTCTTCTGATGGTGGTGGTGGCGTTTGCTGTCGCTGTTTTGTGGCCGATTATGGGGATGCCGGTGACGACCCCTTAACGAAAACGTGCCGGTCCGAAGGAGATTGTGTGTTGCAATGTCGCTCCAAGAAGGATGCTCCGGCACGGCAAAGTTTCCAATCCGGAAATGAGGATTTTGGGCCAATGTCAAGGCGATCAAGCGTTTGCGCGGAGGCGACCTGGTGGTCGCTGCACAAGCAAACGTGCAGATCAACGCCGAGATTGGCCCAAAAGACCATTTCCGGATGGAAACGAACCAGTTAGAGGATCATAACGTGCCGACCAGTACCGGATGACGGTGTCAAGGTTGAGGGGGATAGAGATGAAAGAACTGGAAAAACTGATCGAGCGGGTCGTCAATCGTATCAATATCAATCTAAGGGAGCCGGCTTTCGACAGTGGTCCTTATCTGCGCAGCATCGTGCCTCTCAAGCAGTTTGGCCGGTTCTACGCCTTCTATGCCTTGACGCCGCACCATCCGCTGCATTTCCGCTTTCATGGATCGAGTCTGGGAGGGAGCTACTTTCTCGGGAAGTGCTTTGTCGATCATTCCGTGCTTTACAAGAGCGATATCCGGGGCGATGAACTGAAATGCAGGGGGGATGTGTTCCGTTACGGCGGATTGGAGATCCCGCTCCATGACGACGAAGTGATCCACATCAAGGACAGCTATCTTATCAAGACCCTGGTCCACAACTATTCCCACGACCCTGAAAATCTAGAAGAATTCCTGATCTGCAACACCGCATCCACCCACTATGCGAATATCCACGGTTCCACCGTGGAAGGGTGTTTCCTGGGGCCTTTCAGCACGGTGGATCTGACCACCTTGCACGATTGCGTTATCGGGGCCTTTGCCTATGTCCAGGTGGGAGAGATGTCGCATGAGTGGGTGCCCGCCGGGGAGATCCGGATCGAGGCGGGGGATCGCTTCCGGTTCAACTACCACTTCGATGCGGACCTTCTCAAGGCCTACATCCATATGGAGCCCGGGACGATCCCGGAAGGGATCCTGATGGACTTCATGGAAGACCGCAAGACCGAATTCCAGAGGATCTTCGACGTGGTGCATCTCAAGGCGCCGGTTCCGATCCTCCCGGGGACCTCTCTCAGCCGGTACGCCGTCGTTAAGGGGGATACCCATGTCGACGCGAACGTGCTCGTCGCGCAGCGGGCGTATCTCGAAGATGCCTGGCTCGGGAGAGGTGCCAATGCCCAGGAAAACTGCTGCATCATCCATTCGCGGCTGGAGGGCGAGAATGTCACCGCTCACGGCGGTAAACTGGTCCGCACCCGGCTGGGGAAGAAGGTGTTCGTGGGTTTCAATTCCTTCCTCAGGGGGATGGAGGATGCGCCTCTGACCATCGGAGAAGGCTCCGTCGTGATGCCCCACACGATCATCGACATCCGGGAACCGCTCGAAATTCCGCCGAACCACTTGATATGGGGGCTGATTCGAAACCGGAAAGATCTGAAGGTCCACAGCCTCGATCTCGACAATTTTGCCAAGCTCAGGGGACGTTATGATCTTGGGCGGATGCGGTTCGAAGGGGACGGGGCGGTTTTTGTCGAAGCCTTTCGCCATCGCATCGAGCATATCCTCGAGGCGAACGGTGCCTATTTCGACGGCCGCAGCAATCGGGGCCACGCCCAGAAGGACCAGGACATCTCGTACAACATGATTCAGCCCTACCCGAAAGGAAGACTCAAGGGGCTTTATCCGAGCATCGATATCCGGCCCTGAGTCGATAGCCGATGGATTTATGGAATCAGGTCAGCTTGCGGGTTCGGATCTATTCGATCCTGGGGGCGCTGGTCTCGATTACCCTTCTGGGCGGTGTCGTCATGATCTGGTACACGTACCAGATGGAGCACCTGACGACCGATGTGGTCGAACGGCACATGGCTGCGTTTCAGGCCGCCGAAAACCTCGAGTCCGCTCTCGTCAATCAGAAAGGCTTCGTTTCTTACTATTTCCTGGATGGCAACCCTGACTGGCTCAAACAGCTCGGAGAATACCGGCAGATATTCAAAGAACGTCTAACGCAGGCCGAAAGCCACGCGGCTACGGAGGAGGAAAAGCGGGCGGTTGCCGAGATCGGCGAGGAATACGAGCATTACGTGGCGGCGAAGGATGTCGTGATCGAATGTTACCGGGCGGGTGAGCGGGAGAGGGGTGCACAGCTCCATGACCATGTCCGGCGGGTCTTTTTCAAGATCCTCGATCTTTGCGAAGGCTACAAGGCCATTCATGCCCAGCGGATCCAGGAGGTGAAGCAGGAGAGCCTTCTTCAGGCGCGGCGATTGAGGACGGTGGCAGGCACCGCCATGGTGATCGTCGTCATTCTGGGTCTGCTGTTCGGCCTCATGCTGATCAACCACATCCTGGCGCCTTTGCAGGGGCTCGCGCGTTTGACAGCGGGGAAAGCCGATTTCCCGGACTCGAAAAACGAGGTCAAGGCATTGAGCCGTCGGGTTCATGGTTTGATGGAGGATATCGACCAGACCCATACGGAACTTCGCAAGAGCCGCGAGACCCTCCTGCAGGCGGAAAAGATGGCCCTGGTCGGAAAGCTGGCTGCCGGGACTGCCCACAGCATCCGCAATCCGTTGACTTCCGTCAAAATGCGTCTCTTCTCCCTGAACCGGTCGCTCGATCTCACTCCGACACAGAAAGAGGATTTGGACGTGATCTCGCAGGAGATCCGCCACATCGATACTATCCTGCAGAATTTTCTGGAATTTTCCCGGCCGCCGAAATTGAAGATCCAGGAGGCGAGTCCTTCGGAGGTGGTGGACCTGGCGGTTCAGTTGATGCGGCATCGCCTGGAATCCTATAACGTCGCGGTGAGGCTCCATCGGCATGAGGTCCTGCCGAAGATTCCCCTGGACCCGGAGCAATTGAAAGAAGTCTTTGTCAACCTGATCGTCAATGCCTGCGAAGCGATGCAGGGGGGAGGACTGATCGACATCTACGAGGTGACGGCCTTTGACGATCGGCTGGGGCGGGTGGTGCGCATTCGGCTGGCGGATGACGGCCCGGGTATGTCCGAGGCCTTGCAGGAAAAGGTCTTCCAACCTTTCTACACGACGAAAGAGGAGGGGACCGGACTCGGTCTCAGCATCGCCGCGCGCATCGTGGAGGAGCATGGCGGGCGCATCGATCTGTCATCGACGGAAGGGGAAGGGACCGCTTTCACCATCACGTTGCCTATCCAGGAGTAAGATGCCTTGAGTACCATCTTGATCATCGACGATGACGATCAGCTGCGGAAAAGTTTCGAGAAGCTGCTTTCGGCGGAGGGTTACGATATCCGCTGTGCGGCCTCGGGAGAGGCGGGGCTCAAGCTCGTCGAGACGGAAAGCTTGGATCTGGTGGTTCTGGACATGCGCCTGCCCGGCATGAACGGGCTCGAGACCTTCGAGGCGATCCACGCGATCGAGCCGAAGCTTCCGGTTATTATCATGACGGCTTACGGAACCACCGAAACAGCGATCGAGGCGACCAAACTGGGGGCGTTCGATTACATCCTCAAGCCGTTCGATATCCCTGACATGCTGGTGGTCATCGAAGAGGCGCTGGAGGCCGGCCGCTTCATGCGCTCCCCGGTCGATATGAATGCCGTGCCCGGGCAGCAGGGGGTCCGGGAGGCTATTATCGGTCGAAGCAAACCCATGCAGGATGTGTACAAGGCGATTGGGCGGGTGTCTTCGACGGATGCAACGGTGCTTATCCGGGGCGAATCGGGCACGGGGAAGGAGTTGGTGGCGCGCGCGATCTATCAGCACAGCCTTCGGAACGACAAACCGTTTCTCGTGATCAACTGCGTCGCGATTCCCGAAAACCTTTTGGAAAGCGAGCTGTTCGGGTACGAGCGGGGGGCCTTTACCGGTGCGTCGCACCGCCGCGTCGGAAAGATCGAGCAGGCCAACGGTGGAACGGTTTTCCTCGATGAGATCGGTGACATGCCTTCGAGCATTCAGGCCAAGATCCTGCGGCTTCTGCAGGAAAAAAGCATCGAGCGGCTCGGAGGTCGGGATACGATATCGGTCGACGTGAGGATTCTGGCGGCGACCAACCGGAACCTGGAGAAGGCCTTGGCCGAAGGCCGCTTCCGCGAGGATCTTTACTATCGATTGAAGGTCGTCACGCTGTGGCTTCCCCCCCTGCGGGAGCGACGGGACGACATCGAGCTCTTGACACGGTATTTTCTTTCCCGGTATTCCCGCGAAATGGGGGTCGACAACCCGGGCATAACGGCGGAGGCACTGCAGATCCTCAGGCAGTACCCCTGGCCCGGGAATGTCCGTGAGTTGGGAAACTGCATCCAGAAGACGCTCATCTTCAACAGAGGCGCTCCCATCTCACCGGAGGACATCAACCAGGCCATCAGCGGGCAGGGCAATGTCGAGGGGGGGGGCGCTTTCGCCGGCGATGAAGGGGTTCAGCAATGGATCGTGAACGCGCTCACAGCAGGGGGCTCCGACAATCTGTTTGAAAGCTGCATGGATCGCTTCGCAAGCATGTTGATCAGCGAGGCGCTGCGTATAACGGGCGGTAACCGGTCCCGTGCGGCCAAACTGCTCGGCTTGTCTCGTCCGACTCTTCACTCCAAGATCGAAAAATATCATCTCAAATTCGAGACATCCGTCAAGGAAACCTCCTGATGGTCCATTGCCCGCCCGCGTGCCTTCCTGGTCCCAGGGCCTTCGTCTGACGTGCCGGTGCGTGGACTCACCACGCACGCTCGGACATGATCTTCTTGATCTTTTCTTCGGTCTGTTTTTCTACGAGGATCATCTTTTTCGCTTGGGCCTTCTGGATCTTTTCGGTGAGAGATTTGAGATCCGCCGGCTTTTCGAGAAAATCGGTGGCGCCGAGTTTCATAGCCTCGATGCCCTTTTCGATGGTTGCATGCCCCGTCAATAGAATGATCTGGAGTTCGGGCCTTTTTTCCTTGAGGGTTTTCAAGACCTCCAGCCCATCCATCTCGGGCATCATGAGGTCCAGAACGATCGCATCGAAGGATTCGGACTCGGCCTTCTGGAGGGCCTCTTTAGCCGAAAGGCTGGTGTCCACATTCATGCCACGGGCCCGCATACGTTCCGCCAGGCTGTCAAGAAAATCTTCCTCGTCGTCCACAAGCAAAACTTTTTCCGCCATGGTTGCCTCCTCGCTTTTCCATCATAGATACAGCGGTTCACTAAGTTCCTTCATGCCCGGATGTGAGAATGGTCTGTCAAGCCTTTATCAACGAAAGTAGCGTCTTTCAATTTCTTCGCCCTCACGTTTGTCAGGGTTGCAGCTGTTTTGGCAAAGCGACGACAAGCCTCTCGTTTGCCTTTTCTGTGAGCAGCCGTGCACCAAGGGCATCGAGCAGGATTTTTTCCTCCTCTCCAGGAAAAGTGTCCGGGACCCCATGGACAAAGCCCTCAGCGCCGCTGAACTGGATGCGGACCTCTTCAGCGCCTTCTTCGATCGTCATGCGAATCCGTTTTTGGCTGTCGGCAAAAGGCAGGAGAAAGCGGATACAGTGCCAGAGCAGGTTTTGGAGTCTGAATGGGTCGGTCAGGATCTGGACGCCGCCCTTTGCTTCTGCCGGCTCGAGGGTGACGCTCTGTCTGTCGGCGAGCCGGTGAGCCAGCGAAGACATGAAATAAAGGGTGTCTTGCAGGTCGATCTCTTTCAAAGGGTCGTCCACGCTGTGGGCAAAGCGGTTCATGTTCTTCACGATCCCGTCTGCGCGCTGGATCTGCTTTTGAATGCGGCCGGCTACCGTTTTCAGGCGCTCTGGATCGAGGGGAAGGCCTTTTTGGGCCATCAGGGTAAAATCCTCGATCAAACCAGCCGATTCGTTGATGATGGCCAGTGCGTTTTTGAGTTCGTGTGATATAGAGGCCGAAATGGTCCCAAAGAACACCAACCCAGTGCGAGCCCCGGTGTCGCATCGGTTCATGAAAGCTTCCCCTCCGACTGCATCACTTCCTGCATTTTTTCTACCAGGATCTCGATCCCGACAGGTTTTACGAGATAAAACGCCTCGCCCGCCTCGGCGGCGCCGGTCCGGAAATCCGCTTCAGAGCCGTGCCCGGTCATGAAAATGAATTTCATCTTCGGCCGCAAATCCTCGAGTTTCTTTTTCAGTTGCAGCCCGCTCATCTTGGGCAGTTTGATGTCCAGAACGGCTATGTCGTAAGAGGTCTTTCCTACAAGTGAAATAGCATCTTCGACCCTCGCCGCCCAATCAGCCTCGATTCCCCGCATATTCAATCGCTCGGCCAGCGTGGAGACCAATTCCTCCTCATCGTCCACCAGCAGCACCCGCATTTGCCTCTCCTCCCTTCCTCTTTTGGGTTAGGGGTAAAGTGATGGTAAAAACGGTGCCCTTGCCCAATTGGCTTTCAACGTCGATGTGACCTCCCAACTCCTGAACGAGGCCGTAGGTGATGGATAACCCGAGCCCGGTCCCCCCCTGCTTGGTTTTGGTGGAGAAAAAGGGTTCGAAAACCCGTTTCATATCTCCTTCGGGAATGCCGCATCCGTCATCGGCTACACTCACTTTAACATGTTTTTCGTCCACGTGGGTAGCGCCAATCGAGAGGTGGCCGCCGTCGCGCATGGCGGCGAACGAATTGTTGATGAGATTCAACAGAATCTGCTGAAGTTTGCTCCGATCCATCTGAAGCTCGGGCAGATCTTCGGGGACCTGCAAAGACACTGCGATGGAGCGGTATTCGGTTTCTTTTCCCAGAAACCCGAGGACCTCCAGGATGGCTTCCCGCAGTTGGAGCGGTACGATCTGGCTGTCGTCCATGTGCCGGGCGAAATTCAGCAGGCGCCGGGTGATGGTTGCACAGCGGGCGACGGACTTCAGGATGCCGTCCAGGAGGCGGATGAGTTTTTCGTCCTGCGCATAGCGCTGGTCAAAGGCGAAGAGATCTTTGATGAGCCCCGCCTTTTCGTTGATGATGGCAAGCGGATTGTTGATTTCGTGTGCCACTCCGGCGGCCAGACGTCCGATGGAGGCCATTTTGTTCGCGTATTCGACCTGGTGGAGGGTGGCGACCCGCCGCTGGTCAGCGGTATGGAGCTGTTCGACCAGATAGGTCGCGACCCCCAGGATGACTAGGAGGATGATCAGGATACTGACCGCCAGAAACCCCAGCAGCTGCATGTTGGCACGGGTCCAGGATTCGATCAGCTCACGTTTGTGCTTGCAGATCATGAGGATAAACGGCGTGTCCCTAATGTAGGCGTAGCCGACGACGAGCGGGTCCCCATCTTGAGTCTCATGCTGGACGACTCTCGTCTTGTCGGAAAATTCAGGCGTGGGCGAGTGTATTTTCTGCAGCACATCTCCATAGAAGCGCGAGGGTGTCTGCAGGATTCCCTGGTGGTTGATGAGAAAGATATCCCCCAGGCCGCCGACTTCCATATCGAAGAGCAGGCTGTTGAATTCCTGGGTGTCGATAGAAGCCCTGACTACGAAAAAGGAGCCGTTTGGCAGGGAGTGCTTGACGGCGATGATCAAGTGAGGCACCTGGCGAAAACCCAGGAAGACGTCACTGACATGCATCCCCCGCTCCACGACCTGCTGATACCAAACTTCATGAGAATAATCGACGCCTTCGAGTTCGTAGGGTCCCACATAGGTCCGCTGACCGCCCAGGGCGTCGACAACGCCAAGGTCGGTAAAGCCGCCGAAGGCCTCCTTCAGGTGTTTCAATAATTCAGCGAGGCGCACGGGGTCGTGCAGGGCCTCGAAGGAGTTGTCCTGAACCACGAACTCCAGGGCGGCGGCCCGTTCGAACAGAAAAAAGGAGACGGCCCGGCGGGTGTTGGAGACCAGTCTCGCGGTACGGAACTGGATCTCCGCCTCCGTGGCCTTCTGGGTGACCTTGTAATCGATGAAAGCCATGAAGAGGAGCGGTATGATGGTCACCCCGGCCGTCAGCAGGACGGTGAGCTTCCAGATCCGCCTGAAGTTGAACAGGTGCTTGTAGGGGCCGGCGGCGATGTCCCGGTGGTCCCAGAATTTCGGTTTGAGCGATATGGGCGCTGCCATGAGTTATGCCTTCGAGGGCCATTGTGCTTTGGTTCGAACGACCCGGGAAATCCCGGTTCAGCTGCTTTGTGCGCCGCTCTGCGCCTTGCGCTTCTGGATCTGTTCGTTGGCCTTCTTGAGGGTGTCACTCAACAACTCGATATCCACCGGCTTTTGAAGATAAGCGAAAGCGCCGAGATCCATGCAGACCTTCCGGTCGGCCTCGGATCCATGCCCGGTCAGGATGATCACTTCGATCTCGGGCTGCGTTTCTTTGACGCGCCGCAGCACTTCGATGCCGTCTATTCCGGGCATCTTGAGATCCAGGATCATGACCTCGGGCTCTTCTTCCTTGACCAGGGTGAGGGCCGATTCGCCGTCATAGGCTATGGCCGACCCCATATCCCGCATGAGGAGACGCTCTGACAGGGTCTGAACAAACTCCCGCTCGTCGTCAACCAGCAGCACTTTTGCCGGGACTTGAAAGTCGTATTTCCGGTAGATATCCGCCTGGTAAAAGCCTTCGCCAACCTTGGTCTCGACGGACTCGACACCGGGTACCCGCTCCGCAATGGATCGGAGTTCTTCTTCGAGGCGGCTCAGCAAAAGGGTGTGCTTGTTGATGGTCAACGTGACGCGGCCGTCTTTCGCCCTGACGAGGATGTTATGCCCCTCCTTGGCAAGCGCCACCTCGACCTCCGCCGCAAGACGGAAATCCTCGACGGCCTTCCGGGATCGGGAAGTGGTTTTCACCACATCCTTGGCGAGGTTTTCCTGAACGAGCTTAACCGCCTGTTCTGCGCTGAGCTTGTCCATGGGGAGTACGATGTCGTAAAGGGAGGCATCCCACGGATCCTTTTTACCGAAGAGGATATCGACCCAGAGTGCGCGCTCCTCATCCTGGCGGTGAATCAGGCGAAGGGCTTCTTTTTCATTGAGCCCTTCCATTCTGGCGGCATTTTCCAGCCGGAACCGCATCTCGGCAATGAGACAGACTCGCAGTGCATGGGCGATATGTGGTCCGACCAGCAGACTTGAAAAACCGCTGATCAACAGGTTGTCACGCTCGAGAATCTGCGCCAGGGCCAGGCGGAGACAGGCGATGGATCGTTCCTTTTCGTGGGTGAATTTGTTGAAGATCGATGTCTTCGCGCTGAAGGCCTTGGACAGCTTGCCTTCATCCATGCCCGAGATCCGGCTCGCGCCTGCGACCACATCGGCATCGGTAATGTGCTCCGCCCCGGTTGTCTTGAGCAGACCCTGCAACACACCGGCTTCATGACAAAAGGTACCGTTGAAAACAGTGATGATGGACATGATGTGACCCCCCATTCGTGGAGAAGTGATAGCCTTAGTGCTTATCCGTAAATAAAATGTACTTTTCTCACGACTTTTGCTATCCTGGCAGCCATCTTGAACCTTTACGATGGAGGCTCTATGACAAAAATTCAGTCGTGGGAAGTATCCGATGCCTTTTGGGAAAGGGTTAAGCCCCTTGTGCCGGCGCCCGAGCGGGATCCACAAAAATCTTACAAGCGCAAAATCGGCGGGGGAAGAAAGCCGATGCCCCCCCGGCAGATTTTTGAAGCCATCATGTACGTGCTCAGAACCGGCTGTCAGTGGAAAGCGCTTCCCAAAGAACGTTTCGGAAGTCCCAGCGCGATCCACACCCATTTCATGCA